>NZ_QGGI01000019.1 GCF_003148465.1 Oceanotoga teriensis | reverse complement strand
TAACTACTACCATATTTTATGTTTATTAATTTTTTAATAAATAAAATTTCTTTCATTATTTATTATCTTTTATATTTTTTTGTTTTTTTTAATTTCTATGAATTATCATGAAATATTCACTTAAGCGTATTTTATAGAGGGAGGAAAGTTTATGGCACTTAGTATAGCTACTGTAATAATTTTGGGATTGATTTTTAAATGGTTATTTGAAAAAATTAAACTTCCTGGCATACTTGGAATGCTTATACTTGGAGTTTTAATAGGACCATATATGCTTGACTGGATAAGCCCTGAGATGATGAATATTTCTACAGATTTAAGAAAAATAGCTCTTATAATAATACTTTTAAGAGCGGGACTTGGAATATCGAGAAGTACGCTTAAAAAAGTTGGAAAAGAATCTGCAAAACTTGCATTTATTCCAGATCTTATTGAAGGATTTGCTATTGCCTTTTTTTCTATGAAGATATTTGGCCTTTCTTTTATAGAAGGCGGAATGCTTGGATTCATAATAGCGGCAGTTTCTCCAGCGGTGGTAGTGCCATCTATGCTTGAATTAATTGAAAAGGGAAAAGGTGAAAAGAAAGCTATTCCAACTATGATACTTGCAGGTGCTTCTATTGATGATGTTGTAGCTATTACAATGTTTTCAACTTTTTTGGGACTTTATGGTGGAAAGAATGTAAATATACCTGTAAAAATAATTGAAATTCCAATTTCAATTATTTTGGGAGTTGCAATAGGGGCTGTTGTAGGTTTTATATTTGTTCGTATTTTTAAGAAATTTCATATACGAGATACAAGAAAAGTTTTATATATAATAGCCATATCTATATTTTTGACAACGCTCGAAGATGTTTTAAAATCTTATATACAGATTGCAAGTCTTCTAGGTGTTATGACTATAGGTTTTATATTACTTGAAAAAAAGCCAGATGCAGCAAATAGAATAGCAAAGAAATTTGAAAAAATATGGGTTTTTGCTGAAATAATATTATTTGTTTTAGTTGGTGCACAAGTTAATACGACAGTTGCTTTAAATTCAGGTCTCAAAGGCCTTGCTTTGATAACTATAGGTCTTTTGTTTAGAAGCTTAGGTGTTTTTATATCTTTAATGGGATCTGATTTGAATGGAAAAGAGAAAATTTTTTCTATTATAGGATATATTCCTAAAGCTACTGTTCAGGCAGCTATAGGGGCTGTTCCTTTGAGCATGGGTGTTGAAAATGGGGAGCTTATTCTCGCAGTTGCAGTTTTATCTATAATATTTACAGCACCAATAGGGGCATTTGGTATAAAGTATTTTGGAGATAAATTATTGGACTAAAGATAATAAAAATAGACTTATCGTTTGATAAGTCTATTTTTTTTATATAATTTAATATTTCTAAAAAAAAGAAAAATAATCAAGAAATATAATTTTTATGAATTGAAAATAAAAAGGAGTGGATTATGATATGAAAAAAGTATTTTTATTTATATCGGTTTTGAGTATAATGATTTTTTCTTTTTCATCGAATATAGTTATAAGAGTTCCACAAGATCCAGATTTTCTTGACCCACATAAAGCTGCAGCTTCGGGAACATATGAAATGATGTTTAATGTTTTTGAAGGCCTTTTAAAACCAAGCCCGGATGGTAAAGTTATACCGGCTGTTGCTGAATCTTATACTGTAAGCGATGATGGATTAGAATATACTTTTAAATTGAGAAAAAATATTAAGTTTCATAATGGTGAAATAGTAACAGTAGAAGATGTTTTATATTCTTTAAACAGACTTAAAGGTAATGATAAAGATTCTGCTTTATCTTCTGATTTTCAAAAGTATGTTGAAAGCATAGATTCACCAGATTCTCAAACTATTAAAGTCAGATTAAATACAAGAAATTCTGATTTTTTAGTTAAATTTGTAGCTGCAATTGTACCTAAGAAGGTTAATTTATTGAATGATAATCCAATAGGTACAGGACCATATTCTTTTGTAGAATATGTACCAGGTCAAAAACTTGTATTAAAAAAATTTGCGGATTATTGGGGAGAAAAAGCTCATATAGATAATGTTGTTTTTAAAATAATTCCTGATGAACAAACATCTTTATTGAGTTTTCTTTCTGGAGATATAAGAATGTATCCAAGGATAAATGATATTCAAGCTGAAATGTTAAAAGATAGATATAATGTAATAAAAGGTGAACAGAATATGGTACAACTAATGACTATGAATAATAAAGTCAAACCTTTTGATGATAAAAGAGTGAGACAAGCTATAAATTATGCCATTGATAAGGATGAAATAATTCAATTGGTTGCAAATGGTAATGGAACTAAACTAGGTTCTAATATGTCTCCTATAATGAAAGAATATTATGAAGAAGGACTCGAAGATTATTATAAAACTGATTTAAATAAGGCTAAACAACTTTTAAAAGATGCAGGATACTCTGATGGATTTACTACTACAATAACAGTTCCATCAAATTATAAATTTCATGTAGATACAGCTCAAGTTATAGCAGAACAACTTAAAAAAATTGGAGTTAATGTAGAAATAAAACAGGTTGAATGGGGTGTATGGTTGGATGAAGTTTATTCAAAAAGAAATTATGATATGACGATAATAGGTCTTACAGGTAAGTTAAGCCCATATGATATATTGAGAAGATATTTAAGTGATTATCCAAAAAATTTTTATAATTATGAGAACTTAGAATATGATGAAATAATAAATAAAGCTATATCTGAAACAAATGAAGATATAAGAGCAGCACTTTATAAGCAAGCACAGATAATTTTAACAGAAGATGCAGCAGCTGTTTATATAATGGATCCTCAACTTACAGTAGTGACTTATAAAGAAATAAAAGGATATACTATGTATCCACTGTATGTTCAAGATATTTCAAAATTATATTACGAAAAATGAGGTATTTAAATGTTTTTTAAAAAAATATTATCTATGATTATAACCATATTATTCATAACCCTTATAACTTTTTCTGTTTTTGAAATTATACCTGGCGACCCCATACTTTCAAAGTTAGGCATGGATGCCGATGAGGCACAAATTCAAGCTTTAAAGAGTGAATTGGATCTTGATTCCCCATTTCCAGTCAGATATATAAACTGGCTGGAATCTCTTTTTAAAGGAGATCTTGGAAAATCTATAAGGTATGAAAAACCTGTTCTACAGATGATAAAAGATAGAGTACCAGTAACTTTTTCAATGGCTTTTATGTCTATAATAATAATAATTTTAATAGGTGTACCTCTTGGAATAATAAGTGCAAAGAATAATAATAAATTTATTGGAACTTTTATATCTTTTATAACTCAGTTTTTAATGTCAATACCTTCTTTTTGGATTGGTATAATACTTATTTTTTTGTTTGGTCTCATTTTTAGAATATTTTCAACGGGAGGATATGTTCCATGGTCACAAAATCCTTTTGAAGCTTTTAAAGCTCTTTTTTTACCTTCATTAGCTATATCTATACCTTCGATAGCTGTTATAACAAGATATACAAAAAATACTATTATTGAAGAAATGAACAAACCTTATACTTTAACAGCATATTCTAAAGGAATACAGGCTAATAAAGTTTTACTGAAGCATAATTTAAGAAATGCCCTCATTCCTGTTATAACCATTTTGGGAATGATAATAGGTAATATACTTGGTGGAAGCATAATTATAGAACAAGTTTTTTCTTTACCTGGAATAGGAAGACTTTTGATAAATGCAATTTCAACAAGAGATATTCCTTTAGTACAAGGACTTGTATTGTATTTAGCTTTTATAGTCGTTTTTATAAATTTTATGATAGATATACTCTATGTGTTGATAGATCCAAGAGTAAAAACAAAATAGGTGATTAGATGAAGAATATAAATTTAATGATAGGAATAATTATAATTTCTTTTATAGTTTTAATAGGTGTTTTGAGTTTTTTTTATACTCCGCATGATATAACTCAAATGAATGTGACTAAAAGATTTTCTTCACCATCATTTGAAAATATACTTGGAACTGATAATTTTGGTAGAGATATATTGAGTAGAATAATGGTTGGTACACAAACAGCTTTATTTGTTGGATTTGTATCTGTTGCAATAGGTCTCGTATTTGGAGTTTTTATAGGAGCGTTATCTGGATATTTAGGTGGGATATTTGATGAAATAATTATGAGATTTATGGATGCGATGCTTGCTTTTCCTGGTATATTATTCGCTTTGATGTTTGTATCGATTTTTGGAGTGGGAATAAAAAATACCATAATTGCGATAGGGATTATGTCTATACCAAGTTTTGCTCGTATAACAAGAAGTGGTGTTATTCAACATAAAAATTTTGAATATGTGAAGAATGCAAAAATAAAAGGTGCAGGTAGTTTAAGAATAATATTTTTTCATATACTTCCAAATATACTTTCTCCAATACTTGTTGCAGGATCATTAGGTTTTTCCAGTGCTATACTTTCCGAAGCTGGTTTGAGTTATCTTGGACTTGGAGTTCAACCGCCATATCCAAGTTGGGGTAGGATGCTTAATGAATCACAAATATTTATAACTATATCTCCATGGTATGCTATTGCTCCAGGATTGATGATATCTTTAACTGTTTTAGGGTTTAATTTTCTCGGAGATGGATTGAGAGATCTTCAAGACAAAAGGAAGAAGTGATTTTATGGAATTATTGAGTTTAGAGAATATTTCAATAGGATTTAAAAATAAAAATTATTTGAGTTCGGCTGTTAAAAATATAAGTTTTAAAATAAAAAAAGGTGAAATACTTGGAATTGTTGGTGAATCGGGATGTGGTAAGAGCATAACCTCTCTTTCTATAATAGGACTTTTACCTGATAATGCTGTAATAACTTCTGGTAAGTTGATATTTGATAATAAAAACTTATTATCTTTAAAAAATAAAGAAAGAATAAAAATGATGGGTGAAAAAATTTCTATGATCTTTCAAGAACCAATGGTATCTTTGAATCCTCTTATGAAAATAGGAAAACAAATAGAAGAAAATATAGTTCAACATAGAATTATAGATAAAAAGACTTTAAAAGAAGAAACATTAAATCTATTAAAAAGTACGGGAATACCAGATGTTGAAAGTTCTTATAATAAATATCCTCATGAATTATCCGGTGGACAAAGACAAAGAGTTATCATAGCAATTGCAATTGCTAATCAACCTGATTTAATAATAGCTGATGAACCTACAACAGCATTAGATGTTACAATACAAGCTCAAATAATAGATTTATTAAAAAATATAAATAAAAGTAGGGAATCTTCTATTTTATTTGTATCTCATGATATAGGCGTTATAGATGAGATATGTGATTCTGTAGTTGTTATGTATTTTGGGGAAATAATAGAAAAGGGAAGCAAAAAAGAAATAATAAATAATCCTAAACATCCCTATACTGAGGGACTTTTAAAATGTTTGCCTTCTGATGATTTAAGGGGTAAGAAACTTTATAATATAAAAGGAAAAGTTCCTGATATAAACTCAAAGATTGAGGGTTGTCCATTCAAGGATAGATGTGATTTTGTTATGGATATTTGTAAAATTGAAAACCCAAAAGAATTTAAGATTAATGAAGAACATTATGTGAAATGTCATAAGGTGATAAATAATGGATAGTATAGTTGAAATAAAGGGATTGAAGAAAAGTTTTATTAATAGAAATAATTCTTTATTTAAAAAAAATAAAAAAATAAATGTTTTAAAGGGTGTAGATTTAAAAATAAAAACTGGAGAAGTTTATGGACTTGTTGGAGAATCCGGTTGCGGTAAAACAACTACTGGAAATATAATAACAAGACTTTTAAAAGAAGATTCAGGAGATATCTTATATAAAAATGAAAGAATAAATGATATAAAAAATAAAAGATTAAAAAATTATAGAAAAGAAGTTCAAATGATTTTTCAAGATTCATCAGGATCAATAAATCCCAAAAAGACTATAAAATGGATACTTGAAGAACCTTTAAAAATACATGGAATATATGATAAAACTTCTAATGAATATTTAAATGATAGATTGGAAGATGTTGGACTTGGTAAAGAACATCTTAAAAGATATCCTCATGAATTATCTGGTGGACAAAGACAGAGAATAAGTATATTGAGTGCTTTAATATTGAATCCAAAGTTAATAGTTGCAGATGAACCAGTTTCTTCATTGGATGTTTCAATACAAGCACAAATATTGAATCTTTTAAAAGATTTACAAAGTAATTATAACTTGACTTATTTATTTATTTCTCATGATTTGAATGTAGTCAGTTATTTGAGCGATAGAATATCGGTTATGTATATGGGAAAGATAATTGAGACAGGGGATGTAGAAAATATAATGAAAATGCCTGCTCATCCTTATACAAAAGTTTTAATATCTTCAGTTCCAAAAATAAATAGAAAGAATAATAGAATAATTATAAAAGGAGATATTCCGAAGTATAATAGTGATATAGGATGTGATTTTTATTCGAGATGTCCCTATGCTATGGATATTTGTAAAAAAAATGATCCTGATGAAATAAATTTGGAAAAAAATCATACAGTAAAATGTCATCTTTTTGGGAGGTAATTTATGAAAATTGGAATAATTTCAGATATTCATGTTGATATCAGTAATAAAGAAGATGAAAAAATAGAAGAAATATTAAGCGATTATTTAAAAGAAAAAGAGGTAGAAGTTCTCATAATAGCTGGAGATATTTCTGAGAATTATAATACAACGATCGAAGTTTTGAGAAAAATAGAAGAATTATCAAAATCGAAAGTTCTTTTTGTACCTGGTAATCATGATCTTTGGAATATAAAAAATAAAGAACTTGAAACATATAATATATATGAAAAATTAAAAACCTTTGAAGGAAATCTTTGTGATAATCCTTATGAACTAAATGAAGAATATGTAGTTATAGGGGATGTTTTATGGTATGATTATTCTTTTGCAGATAATAGTTTTTCTGATGAACAACTTGAAATGAAAATGTATATGGGAAGAACATGGAAAGATAGTCAGTATATTAAATGGGGAAAACTTGATAAAATTAAAAACATAGAATTTATAGAAAAATTAAAAGAACAAATAAGTAAATATAAAAATAAAAAAATAATACTTGTAACTCATATGATAACGCATCCTGCATTTAAAGTAGAATATAATGATTTATGGAAGTATTTTAACGGTTTTCTTGGTACAGATAAACTATTGCCAATAATCGAGGATAATAATAATATAAAGTATATTATAATGGGACATGTTCATTATAGAAGAGAATTTAAAGATGGTGAGAAAAATTATATATGTAGATGTTTAAACTATAGAAATGAGTGGGAGAGTGAAGATATTAAAAAGGAGATAAAAAACACTTTGAAAATATTAGATTTATAAAAATATTATGAAAAAAATTGAATATTATGAGATATAATAGTATGGAATGCTAACAAAATATGGATGGTGTATTATCATGGATTATGAAAAGAAAAGAGATATGATACTTCATGGGGATATAAAAAAAGCCCTTTTAAAAATGGCAATTCCATTACTATTATCAAATTTGAGTCAAACCCTTTACAATTTGACAGACACTTATTGGGTAGGCAAGATTGGTTCATTGGAGGTGGCGGCCGCTTCATTTGTTTGGCCGGTTTTATTTTTTGTTATAACTATAGGTATAGGAATATCTTCAGCTGGAACTTCATTGATGTCTCAATACAATGGACTAAGAGATAAAGATAATGCTCGATTAATAGCTGGACAGATATTTTCTCTCACTATAGTTTTTTCTATTGTTATGACTATTATAGGTATAATTGTTTCACCATATGTCTTGAGATGGATGGGTGCAACTGGAGAATTATATGATAAATCATTGACTTATTTGAGGATAATGTTTTTGAGTACACCTGTATCTTATACTTATATGGTTTTTAATTCTGTTAAAACATCAGAAGGAAATACTCTTACGCCTATGATAATAAGTTCTTTGGGTGTTGTTTTAAATATGATTCTTGATCCACTTTTTATAATCAATTTTAGAATGGGTATAATCGGTGCGGCTATAGCTTCTGTAATTTCTCAAGGAGTATTTTTGATTTTAATTTATCCTCTTCTATTTAGAAAAAAAGATGGTATATATATAAAAAAATGTAATTTAAAATTGAGAATGGATAAGGTTATTAAAATATTTAAAATAGGATTACCCTCAACTATAGGGACTTCTATGGAATCTCTTGGTTTTATAATATTGAACAGTTTTATAGTTACTTATGGAAATACTACTCTTGCTGCATACAGTGTAGCTAATAGAATAAATTCTATGGTTTTTATGCCTGGAATGGCTATTGGTGGTGCTATAGTTTCTATAATAGGTCAAAATATAGGTGCAGATCAAATAGATAGGGTAAAAAAAGCTTTCAAAACAGCTGCATTGTATTCATTTACTATATCTATGACTTTGGGTATTATTTTGTTTATATATGCCGAAAATGCTTTAAAAATATTTTTACCTTTAGAACAAGATCTTCCAACTGTTATTGAAGGTACTGAGTATATGAAATTAATGGCTCTTTCATTATTCCTTGTAGGTATGAATGATCTTTTAAATGGAACATTTCAAGGATCTGGTCATACATTGTATTCTATGATGATTTCTATGGGAAGACTTTGGATATTCAGAATACCTATGATAATAATATTCCAAAATTTTACAGATCTTGGTTCTACAGGAGTTTGGTATGCTATGGTTTTGAGTAACTTTTTAACTACTATAATGGGATTTTTATTCTTTTTCTTTGGAAAATGGGAGAGAAGAGTTGTTGAAAAATCTCCTGTGTATGATCAGGATTAATTTTTAGTATAATCGTAATTTTGTATATACTTTAATATTTCATTAGTATTTTTAAAAGATATCATATGATTTATAAAATTTTTGTCATTTAAAAGTTTTAAAATATCTGTTATAGCTTTTAAATCTTCATTTTTATCTTTTGTACAAAAAGTAAAGACAATTTTAACGGGGTCATTTTTTGAATTAAATTTGACTCCGTTTTTTATTATCAACATAGAAATTCCAGGTTTTAACACTCCATCTTTTGATGAAGCATGTATTAAAGCCACATGTTTTGATATAACAGAATAAGGACCATTTTCTTTTATTATTTTTATACATTTTTGTATATATTCTTTTACTATAAATTCTTCTTTTAAAAGCAATTCTCCAGATTTGAATACGGCATCTTCCCAATCTTTTATGGTATTTATTTTTTTTATTAATTTTATATTTAAAAGATTTTTAAGGGTTAATTCATCATTATTAGTTTTATTATAATTTTCTTCTTTTATTATATTTTTTATTTTAATATAAGTATTTTCATCATCTATATTATTCTTTAGTATTTTTAAAAGATCATTTTTACTTATTTTTTCATTGAAACTTATATTTTTCTTTCTTATATTTAACATATTTTTTCGTTTTATAATTATAGATCGAATTTTTGATATGTCTTCATTTGAAAGTAAAGGAGATACTTTTAAATTTGGAAAATTATTTTCATGTATATCAAATGTAGATAAAATTAAGTCAATATCTTGTTTATAATATTTATTTATCTCTCTCACTGGAACAGTATTTATTATTTTTATATTATTAAATTCATTTAAAAGCCTTGATTTTAATATATTTGTTGTTCCTATACCACTTGAACAGACTAAAATCACTTTAAGAAAATTACCTTCATTTTTGTAATTTTTTTCTATTGAAGCACCAAAATGTAAAGCTATATAACCAATTTCATTTTCTTCTACATTTTTGTTTAAATAAGCCATAAAAATCTTTGAGGCTATAATAGAAGCTTCATATATTTCTGAATATTTGTTTTTTATTTCCGGTAATAATGGATTATGAAGTGGTAAATTAAACTTTATTCTATTTGCTGCGGCCATCAAATGTATGGCGAGTCCTTTTATTAATTCATTATCATGTATTAAATTTATTTTAAAATAATCATCAACAATTTTACACATTTCTTTTGCAAGAAATAAAAAATCTTCATTTACTCCATCTTTATTTAAAGGAATTATATCTTTTTTTGCACCTAAAAGATGAAAAGCTAAAAAAAATCTTTCTTCTTGAGGTATAGATATTTCAAAAAAATTTTCAGAATCATCAGAAATTTTATTTATTATTTCAAGTTCTTTTTTTGTTATTAAATCATTTATCATAGAATTTTCATATTTTATTATTTTCCCATTCTTTATTCTTTTTATAGAAAAACATAAATGTATTATTAAACTCGCATAATCATCGAATGATATATCAAATTTATATTTTTTTATGTATTTTTTAATTATATATTCAACTTCAAATATATCAATCCCATTTATTAATTCATTAAAAAAATTCAGAGTATCATTTTTAAAAAATTTTTCTTTTATATAATCTTTATTTAAATTGTTTAAAAGTTTTATTATTTTTTCAGTTTTTCCAGTTTCATATATCAAAGAAGTAAAAGCATGTCTTATATCATTTTCTTCACCATCGATTAAAATTCCAAAATTTTGTTTTCTTATAAGATTTATTTTTTTATTCCTCAACCAATATTCAACTACATCAAGATCATTGGATATAGTTGATTTGCTTACTTTAGTAATTTCTTCAAGATCGTTTATTTTTATTGGTTCAAAAGTTTGAAATAGTTTGAATAGTATTAAAAACACTCTATCTGTTTTTTCTATAGATAGATTTTTATCATCAAAATTTTTAATGAATTTATTTAATGAATTTTTATTTTTTATATAAATACCAACACCTTGTTTAGATATTAGAGCAAAATCATATTTTTTTGAGAGAATTTTTATTTCTTCCAAATCATATCTTATAGTTCTTTTACTCACATTAAATTTTTTTGATATTTCAGCTATTGTTATAGGTGTTTTTAAATCATGAAGAAAAATCATTATATCTATAATTCTTGTTTTTATATTCATATAAAAAACCTCACATTTAATTTGATGAAAGAAGAATAGAGGATATAAATCCTCTTATTCTCCTATTTGTTTATGAAAGTATAAATTTCTTCCGATTTATTTATATTAGTTATCTTTTTGTAAAAATCTTTATTATCCATTATTTCAGATAATTTTGAAAGAATTTTTAAATGAGATTTACTTTCTTTAGCCGAGAATGATATTATTATTTTTACAGGATCATTTGCTTTATTTCCAAATTTGACACCATTTTTTAATATGATCATAGAAATATCATTTTTGAGAACATCATCAGAAGATTCGGCGTGAGCCAAAGCAATTCCAGGTGATATAACTATATATGGTCCATATTTTTTTACATTTTCAATCATTTTTAAAATATAATTTTCTTTTATACTTTTATTTTTTAAAAGAAGTTCACCTGAAATTCTTACAGCTTGTTCCCAATTTTCAGCATTTATATTTGTTTTTATATTTTGTAGTGGAATTATTTCATTCAAAAATACCGCCTCCAAATAATGTTTTCCAGACATCATAATCCTTTGATAATTTCTAAAGCCTTTTCCACTACTTTTTCACTTGAAAGACCATATTTCTTTTTTACATCAGATGTTTTTCCTGATTCTGTAAAAGTATTATTTACACCAACACATTTTACAATGATATTGTTTTTAGACTTTACGATTTCTTCTGAAATAACTCCATTTAATCCTCCACTTACATTATGATTTTCTACTGTTACTATTCCTTTTACTCTTGAAGAAAGTTTATTTATTAATTCTGAATCTATAGGTTTTATACTTCTTATATTTATTAATTTGTTTTTATAACCCAATTCTTTTAAAGATAAAAATCCTTCATAAGCTTCTTTGGAAGAACTTCCTTCGAATATTATAGCTATATCATTTCCATCATCTTCTAAGATTTCAGCTTTACCAGTGTGAAAAGAACAATTTTCATCATGTAATATTGGAACTGTATCTCTTGGAGTTCTTATATAAACAGGACCGTTTATCTTTAATGCTTCTTCTACACATGCTTTTAATTCATTCATATCTGATGGAGTGAATACTGTCATATTAGGAATTACTCTTGATAAGGCAATATCTTCAAGCGCATGATGAGTTGCACCATCAGGACCATTATCCATTCCAGGATGACTTCCAATTATTTTGAAATTAAAATTTGAATAGCATGCTTGTCTTAATTGAGTCCAAACGGTTCCAGTTACAAAAATTGAAAAATTCACATAAATAGGTATAAATCCTTCCATGGCAAAGCCACATACAGAACTCATACTACTTTGTTCAGCTATTCCCATTTCAAAAAAATTATTTGGATAAACTTCAGCAAATTCATTCGATTTTACAGATGAAGCTAAATCACTATCTATTACTACTAAATTTTTATGTTTTTTTTGCATTTCAATAAGTACTTTTCCTATATAATCTCTTGTTGAAACAAGTTTATAATTCATAAAAACACCTCTTTAATTTAATTCTTCTATAGCTTTTTTATATTGTTCATCGTTTAATCCACCACTATGCCATTTAGGATTATTTTCCATGAAACTTACACCTTTTCCTTTTATCGTATTTGCAATTATAAACTTAGGTTTATCTGTTATTGAATCTATTTTTTCAAGTACTTGTAAGATTTCCTCGATATCATTTCCATTTATTTCTTCTATATGCCAATTAAAACTTTTGATTCTATCATGTATTGGTTCAAGATTCATGACTTCATTACAATTTCCTTTAGATGAAAGTTTATTATAGTCAAGAAATACTATTAAATTGTTTAATTTATAATGTGCTCCTTCCATAAGAGCTTCCCATATTTGACCTTCATGCATTTCACCATCACCTATTATTACATATACATTATGATCATTATCATTTTTTAATTTCTTTGCAAGTGCAGCTCCCACTCCTATTGAAAGACCTTGGCCTAATAACCCCGTATTGGCATCTATTTCTTTAATTTTATTTCTATCAGGATGGCCTTGAAGCCTTGAGTTTATTTGTCTGAATGTATTTATTTCAGATTTTTCTATATATCCCAAATCCATAAAAACACTGAATAATGCAGGAGTTACATGGCCTTTAGAAAGTATAAGTCTATCTTTGTTTTCTTCTGATCTATCAATTCTTGTGTTGTATAGTACATTTAGTATATCTATACAAGATAAAGAGCCACCTGGATGACCAACTTTTGCTTTATAAATCATCTCTATTATAGTTTTTCTGTATAATTTAGATTTGTTCTTTAATTCTTCTATGTTTATAGTATTAGACTTCACAAAAATGACCTCCGATTAAATTTTTATCTTACGAATAATTTTCCTAAATAGTACACAACAAGTCCAACAGCAACAAAATCTGTTTCAGGGAATGTTGTACCTGAAAGTCCTATCTTACCCATTATTGGATATAATAATGCAGGACCAACAGCTATTAATATTCCAGTTACAAATCCGCCTGCTATAGCACCTTTCCATCCACCAGTGGCATTACCAAATACTCCAGCAGTAGCTCCTATAAAAAAATAAGGTATTGCAACTGGTATTATTACAGTTACTCCCATTGCAGCAAATATAACCATACATAGTAATCCACCAATATAAGCCGAGATAAATCCTATTACAGTTGCTGTAGGTGCATATGGGAAAACAACTGGACAGTCTAATGCAGGTTTTGCATTTGGTATAAGTTTTTCTGATATTCCAACAAATGCTGGAACTATTTCACCCAAGAACATTCTTACTCCGGTTATTATTATGTATAAAGCAGCGGTGAATGTAAATGCTTGAAAAATTGGATATACAAGCCAATTAACTCCACCTGAAAGAGTTTCAACTGCCTCTTTACCAGCAGCAATTGCAGATATATAATAGAAAGCTCCTATTGATATACTTACAGAGACTACATAATCTTTAAATATTGATAACCAACCAGGTAATTTTAATTTTTCTGTACTTTGTTCTGGGTTTCCAACTTTTGAACCAATCCAACCAGATAAAGCATATGCAAGAGTTACATAATGTCCCATAGCTATTTCATCATTTTTCGTTATTTTTCTCATATATGGTTGGGCAATTGCTGGAAATATTGCAGCAGCAAAACCAAGTATTATAGAGCCTATTAATATAGTTATTGTGTTTCCAAGACCGAGTGCTTTTAAAACAACCGTTAAAAGAGCTGCGAGATATAAATTATGTTGACCAGTCAAAAAAATGTATTTAAACTTTGTAAATCTCGCAACAAGTAAATTACAAATAAATCCAATGAACATGATAAGAGAAACAACAGTTGCAAATTTATTTTGAGCAAGTGCTGTGACAGCTTCAGCAAGAGGTAAGACTCCAGTTAATCCAAACCCTTTAGCAAAAAGTTGTTGAAAACTATCTAAAGCAGTTACACCGAGAGCTGCTCCACTTGAAAATATTAAAAACCAACTATTGTTTTTATAGTTCCAGTTATAACTTTTACGGCAGATTTTTTTTGAATTAGTAAACCCATTAAAGCCATAAGACCTACGAGAATAGGAGCTGAACTTAATACATCAAAAACAACAACTTTCAATAATCCCATAAAAATCCCCCTAACTTTATAATTCTTCTAATTTTTTTAAATAATTCATCAATTTTGATTTTATTTCTTCTTTGTCCATAATATCGTTTATGCCCACTACTTTTACTCCATCTGATTCTAATTGTTCAACGAGATCATTCATTGTAATTACAAAATCTACATCATAATTATTTACAGCACTTAAAACATCATGTTCTATTTCTAAAGGTAAATCATTTTGAGATATTACTTGTTCGAGTTTGAATTTTAACATCATACTACTTCCCATCCCTGTACGACATACCACTAAAGCTCTTCTCATTAAAACACCTCCAATATATATATCTCTTGATTAAATTTTAAAGTATTAATTATTATTATTCAACATGAATAAGATTTATTTTATACCTTTAAGTTGAGGCAATTTTTAAATAAAAAAGGATATTATAAGTTTTTTTATGTTTTGAGTAGTGAGGAGTAGTTTTTTTAGTTTAATTAAAATTAAATTAAACTCTTATGTTATTTTTTGATAATAATAATTATTTTTTATGTTTTGGATTTTTTTTTATTTTTTGGAGTAGAAAAACTCTAGTTTGAGTGATACTATAAAAATAGTAATAAGTTTAATTAACTACTATTTTTAGGAGAGGCTAAATTATGAGGGAGAAAAATGTTTGTAATCTCATGGATTTGAATTTTATATTCACAGATAAAAGTAATTTAGTAAAAGATGGTGATTATTATTGTAAGTTTTATGAAGAGAATCAAGATGAATATATTTATAGAGTACAACCATATTTGTTGATGCCAGGAATAATAATTTTTTTTATCGATTATTTATGTAATAAAGAATATATAAAAAGTGAGATAAAAAGAAGTGATGATTTTTTTGCCATACATTATTGTAGAAAAGGAAGATACGAATGTGAACTTGAAAATGGTTATTCCATATTTATGGGGCCTGGAGACTTTGCGATCCATAATATGAAGTATAAAGTGTTAAATCCATATTTTTCAGAAAGAAAATATGAAGGAATATCTGTATATTTTGACACTAAAAGAATGGAAAAAGATTTAAACAATTTTTTTAAAGTTTTAGGTATTGATACATTTGAATTGATTAAATATTTAAAGAAAATAGATCTTACTCTCGTTGAAAGAGGAAATGAGTTTGTAGAAGGCATATTTGATGATATTTATAAGTATAAACAAAATAATATGATGGAATCTATTAGTTTAAAGATAATAGAACTTTTATTCTTTATTTCCAATAAAAAAACTTTGCATTATTCGAAAAATGATTATATTCCTCAAACACAAAGATTAAAAATAAAATCTATAAAAGATTATTTGACAGAAAATCTTTCGCAACATATAAAAATAAAAGAACTTTCTCTTAGATTTAATATTAAAGAAAATAAAATACAAAATATTTTTAAAGAAATATATGGACAAACTGTATATTCATATATAAAAGAATATAAGATGACAAAAGCTGCATATTATTTGAGAAATTCTGAGTTTAATATAAGTTCTATAGCTTCTAAACTTGGATATATAAATTCGAGTAAATTTTCAGCAGCATTTAAATCAAAGTATGGTGTTACACCAAGTTTTTATAGAAAAGGGATTTAACAAATTAAGGAGGATTGAATGAATTGAATAAAGATTTTAGTTTAATAGGGAAAATAAATGAATATACGGGAAAGTATAAAAAACATTTTATTCTTTCTTGGATTTTTTCGGCTATTTCAGGTGTTTTTATGATGATGCCATATGTATTTATTTATTTTATAATGTCTGAACTTATAGATTTTTTTAAGTTTGGTGGAGAATTAAATTCCTCATTACTTTTAAATTATGGTTGGAGTATAGTTGGAATAACTGTTTTATCTTTTATATTATATTTTACAGCTTTAATGCTTTCGCATACGACAGCTTTCAATGTTAGAAAAAATATGATTCTTAGTTCTATCGAAAAAATTCAAAGTTTTAATATGGGATTTCATTTAAACAATACCAGTGGTAAATTAAGAAAAATAATAGAAAAGAATACTGCTGATACAGAAACATTTATAGCACATTTATTACCAGATCTTTCACAATCTTTTGTTATTCCAATAGCCATACTTATTTTGATCTTATCTTTTGATTATAGATTGGGTATAGCCTGTCTTATTCCTATATTAATAGGTTTTTTTCTTCAATTTGTTTCTATGGGTGATAAAAAAACTAAAGAGTTTAATAGATTATATCAAAATGCTCTTGAAGAAATGAATAATTCAGGTGTTGAATATGTGAGAGGTATTTCTGTAGTTAAAGTTTTTAATCAATCAGTATATTCTTTTAAAAATTTTTATAAATCAATCATAAATTATAAAAATTTTGTACTCAAATATACTTTAAATTTTGAAGTTCCATTTTCTTTATTTAATACTATGATAAATGGTATTTTTTTCTTTATAATTCCAACAGCAATAGTAATTTATAATCTTACAGTAGATTATAAAGCTTTTATATTGAGTTTTATTTTTTATATAGTTTTTATGCCAGCTATAACAACAACACTTTTGAAGATATTATATATTGCAAATCATGCGAGTGTGACTAAAGAATCTATAAGAAGAATAGAAAATATGCTTAATTATGATGACTTGAAATATTCCAAAAAATCTATTTCGCCAAAAGATTATGGTATAAGCTTTGAAGATGTATCTTTTAAATATTCAAAAAATGAAAAATATGCTTTAAAAAATATATCTTTTAATATTCAACAAGGAGAGGTAATAGCACTTGTAGGACCTTCTGGAGGAGGTAAAACTACCATAGCTAATTTGATTACAAGATTTTATGATCCTGAAAAAGGTTCTATTAAAATAGGTGGAGTTGATGTAAAAGACATATCCAAGAATGAATTGATGGATATTATAAGTTTTGTTTTTCAAGAAAACAGATTATTTAAAGAAAGTATTTATGAAAATGTTAGATATGGAAAACTCGATGCATCTAAACAAGAAATAATGAAAGCTCTTGAGAAAGCACAATGTAATGATATTATAGAAAAATTAGAAAATGGTGTTGATACAGTTATTGGCAGAGATGGGATTTATCTTTCTGGAGGAGAAATGCAAAGAATAGCTATAGCAAGAGCATTGCTGAAAAATGCTCCTATAATTATTCTTGATGAAGCTACTGCCTTTACAGATCCAGAAAATGAATTTAAAATTAAACAATCTTTTGATGAATTATTAAAAGGAAAGACAGTTATAATGATTGCTCATAGATTATCAACAATAAAAAATGTAGATAAAATATATTTAGTAGATGATGGTGAAATAATAGAATCAGGAAAACATGAAGAACTTTTACAAAAAGAGGGAAAATATTTGAGAATGTGGAATGAATTTACAAATAGCATAAATTGGAAGTTTAAAGGTGGGGTTAATAATGCTTAAAAATTATTTTGCCCTTTCAGACAAAGGATATAAAAATTTAAAACAATCTATTTTTATAGGTGTTATTTATAATATAAGTCTTATGTTACCAGTAGGATTATTAATATACCTTTTGAATTCATTTATAACCCCTTTTATAAATGATACTGAGAAATCATCTATGAATTTTTGGATCTTTTCTGGTATAGCTCTTTTGCTATTTATTCTACTTTATATAATTGAGAAAATAAAGTATAGATTGAGTTATATATCTGCTTATGAAGAGAGTGCCAATACAAGAATAAATCTTGCCGAAAAGATCCGTACATTACCATTATCATATTTTGGAAAGAAAAACATAAGTGATTTAACTATGACACTCATGGAAGATGTTACAACGCTTGAACACGTATTATCTCATACAGCAGGTGAAATGGTTTCAGCAATGATAAGTATAGTAATAATAGGTGTATCTCTAATGTTTTTTAATTGGAAAATGGCAGTTGCTTTGTTAGCTTTTGTACCTATCGCAGTTATTATGATTTTGGTTACAAAAAATATTCAACATAAAAATAATAAGATGGTTTCTAAATCAAAATTAAAAATATATGATTCTATACAAGAAATATTAGATAATATAAAAGTTATAAAAGGATCGAATCTTGAAGATATTTATTATGATAAATTAAAGGGAAAACTCGATGATTCTATAAAAAAAGCTTTAAAAGTAGAATTTTCTACCGGTTCAATAATAATGTCAGCTCAATCAATTTTAAGACTTGGTTTTGTAACTGTTATAATTACTGGAATTTATTTTATAATGAATGGTCAAATAGATTTGATGACTTTCTTGATATTCATGGTGATTGCTTCGAGAATATTTGATCCATTATCAAGTGTTTTCATGATGCTTGCAGAGGTTATACATTCAAGAAGTTGTGTTGAAAGAATGCTTGAAATAGAAAATTATGAAATTCAAAAAGGCTCAAAATCAGTAAATCTTTCATCATATGATATAAATCTTGAAGATGTATATTTTTCTTATGAAAAGGAAAGTGTTATAAAGGGAATAAATCTTGAAATAAAACAAGGTGAAGTCACAGCTTTAGTAGGGCCTTCAGGATGTGGAAAAAGTACTATAAGTAAACTTATAGCAAGATTTTGGGATATAAATGAAGGAAGTATAAAAATAGGTGGAGTTGATATAAATACAATAGATCCTGAAGAACTTTTAAAGAATTTTTCAATAGTATTTCAAGATGTGGTTCTTTTTAATGATACCATATATAATAATATAAAAGTTGGAAATATGAATGCTTCAAAACAAGAAATAGAAAGAGTTGCAAAACTTGCAAGATGTGATGAATTTATTAATAAACTTTCAAACGGTTATGAAACTGTTATCGGAGAAAATGGATATACATTGTCTGGTGGTGAAAGACAGAGAATTTCTATAGCGAGAGCCTTATTAAAAGATGCTCCTATAATCCTTTTGGATGAAGCAACGGCATCTATAGATCCAGAAAATGAAACTTTGATACAAGATGCCATTGGAAAACTTATAAAAGGAAAAACAGTTCTAATAATTGCTCACAGACTTAGGACAATAGAAAATGTGGATAAAATAGTTGTTATTAATAATGGTAAAGTAGTGGAACAAGGAACAAATGATGAACTTCTGGAGTTAAAAGGCATGTACAGTAAGATGCTTTCCCTTCAAAAAGAAAGTGCTGAATGGGAGATAAAGCAATAAAAACTGTTTGTTAATGATATGACCTCCAAAGTAGACCGTAATTAATAAAAATTACAAAACTGCTTTGGAGGTATATTTATTATATTTACTTTGTTGATTATATCATTTTTAATTTAAAAAAAGAAGATGATTTTTATTCATCTTCTTTCAAACTTTAATCATTTGTCATAACTCTGTAAAACCCATTTTAATCAATCTCAAAATATCTTTCTGATCTTTAGCAACAATAACTTTAAAATTATAATCATTCGAAATTTTATTATAAAAAGCTGGAGAAATTTTTATACCCAATAAAATAGAATTATCATATTTTTTTGTAGTTCTTTTAGTAATAAAGTTAATCTTAACTTCAAATTTTGTTTTATACAAAAGATTTTCGTTTTTTATTTATGTCTCAACGTAGCTTTTGACAAAACAAATTCTTTGTCTTTGTACAATTCTATAGCATAACTATACATGCTCTTTGCAGTGGAAAAATAATTTAAAATTTCGTCATCGTCATCATAATTACCTTTAATAATATCCTTCAATTGCTTTTCATTAGAAACAATACCTTCAATACTCAAAGAATGTCTTGTATCATTCTTGATTAAATAAAGCCATTCTTTATTTGAAATATCAATATTTGACAAGTCGAGAACTCTTTTTCTTGGTTTTATTAAATCCATAAATCACCTCATTATGTCCTTGTTAAAGTTAATATTAAAAACAAAAATATCTATAATAGTTATAATAAGAGAACTATAATCAAAATCCTAATAATCTTAATATATAGAAAAGGACAAAAATCATCAATAATATACTATTATACCGCATAATATGAATAAATTATAATAAAAAAAGAAAAAAATTAAATCCCTCTATAATAAAGAACTTTAGGAATAAGTTATGTAATTCTTAAGAACAAATATATAATTTAGAAATCATATAGAAATATATGGAAATATAATATGTATAACCTCATACACATCAGATAAAGACTATGTATTCAATATAAAAAACTACAAACAAAAAGGAGAATACATGGAATTAGCGACAAACATGTACTATCCGAGTTAGTACTATGAAAAAAAAGAAAAAGAGAACAATTTCTTCAAAAATATATTCTTTTACTCTGGAAAAGAAATAATAAATAATCCATATGAACCAATATTAGGACAAACATATTAAAAATACTATATGCAAACAGAGACAAAGTAAATATAGGAAATATACTATTAGTGAATGAAGATGAAACAAAATATGAATTTGAAAAATACAAGTATAATTTAAAAGAAATAAGTATGTACGAATTAGAAAGACTATTTTAGAATCATCTAAACAAATTAAGAAAAGAAAAAATAGAAAGAGTGTACACAAGTAAAGACTATGAATAGACATACCATATATGCAACAATATAATATATAGACTAACAAAAAAAGAAATAAACAAAGAAAATTATAAAGAAAATATAATAACATTATTAGAAACGTATAAACAACTAATAAAATATTATGATATAGATATAATAAACTATTTATTTGGAATAAAAATAGAAATATTCAAACATATAAAAGAATATTAGGAAAAATACACAAATAAAATAAAAACAATAAAACAAGAACATGAAAGATACTTAAATAACTATATAGGAAATATAAACACATATTTAAATGAATTAAAATACAAAGGATATGAAATAAATGAACAAATGAGAGATATAGAACCATTCCAAAAGACATATCTTGTAAATGATAGACTACATATAATATAGAACAATATAACAACAAACATAAACAAAATATAGACACAAATAAACGTATATGGAAAGAAAGTAAAATACAACAACAATGGACTGATGTATAATCTATTCAATAGTAAATCACAAAACATAATAAATATACAAGGAGAAGAATATGTATGTACTAAATAGTATTTAGACAATGATATACCCCAATATGCAAATAAAAAGAGAGATTATTATGATGATAATGCAGGAATAAGTTAGGTAGCAAAAATAATATAGGCAAATAAATTATCTGAACATATGAGAGAATACTATGATGGAAATATAACAATAATAGGAAATACAAAAATAAAACCATATGATAATTTAGATATATAGGATAGATATACAAATATGATTGGAAAAATAGAAGTATAGCAAGTAATAACAAAATATGATAATGAAGATGGTTTCATAACAACAGTAGTACCAAACATGATAACAGATACATCAATACCCCATAATATAGGAAGAGCATGGAATGTGATGATGAATGTAAACACAATGATAGTATACATAGCAGGTTAGGTAGTGGGATAGACAGCTTTCAGCGGATTACCACATTTTGACCATTTTGTGTATAATTCTTTGGGTTAGTTAGATATTGTTTTGGGTAATTTTGAAGATTTTATTAATTATTATATAAATGATTAAAAATTGAAAGAAGATGAATAAAAATCATCTTCTTTTTTTAAATTAAAAATGATATAATCAACAAAGTAAATATTATAATAAGTGGAGGTAAATGATGAAAAAAATGAGGAAAATAGTATTAATAATAATGTTAATGATAATATTAGTAGTTGGAACTATGTTAATAAAGACATTAATAGATTTTCATGAAGAAGAGAAGATTAGAAACAATGAAGCAAAGGGAATTATTAATAAGAGTGAAGATACAGGCAAAGATATTACTGATCAATCTACAGAGACTATTATACATGGTCCTATGTATATTAAGATTTATAATCATTTGGAGAATCTTTATTATGATGGTAATGAGAATGTTGAAAAATTTGAAAATGAATTTAGTTATTATTTTATAGATAAAGAAACTAAAAAAGTAGTCATGTTTACTGTAAATAGAAGAGATAGACTTTTTGGTTTTATGGTTGAAGCAAAAAGTGATGGTTTGAATGAAAGATTAGTAGATAAAATGGTGTATGATGATTATACTCCTTATGGAATTAAAATGCATAGAGATTTTCTAGCAGCAATAAGATATTGTTTGAGAAATTCTGAGGATACTAATATAAATAATATAAAAGTAACTTTTTATACTAAATATAGTCTACATTTGACTTTTGTTGAACAAGAAAATTATTATGCTGTATTTTTTATAGATGATATCGAACAGTAGCCAATATTTTTGAGAATATACTACAAAAATTATTATAAATAATGCATGGTTAGTCTAAGATATAGAAACCATGCATTTTTTGTTTAATATCTCCAGTACCCAGATTTACGAGGGATATATGCAGATTCAAAGACTCATGGGATATAATGGATGTTTAATTTTTTAGTGTATTCACTTTCATTTATTTTGGCATTTACTTCAAAAACTTCTTTAAACATTTTTTCTGTCAAAACTTCTTCTGGAGTTCCCATATTATAAATTTTCCCATCTTTCATTATTATTAAGTAATTACAATAATATGCTGCTAAATTCATATCATGTATTGCTGAAAATGTTGTTTTATTTAATGATTTTAATATATTCATTATTTGAATTTGATATTTTATATCGAGATGATTTGTTGGTTCATCGAGTATTATGAACTCACTTTGTTGAACTATAGCTCTTGCTATGAAAACTCTTTGTTTTTCACCACCAGATAAGCTGAAGAAACTTCTTTCTTCATAGCCTTTTAAACCAACTATCTCTAATGCTTCATCTACAATTTTTTCATCTTCTTTTTTATTACTTTCAAATAATTTTTTATGAGAGTATCTTCCCATGAGGACTATATCTTTTATTGAAAAGTCAAAATCAATTATATCATTTTGAGCAACTACTGAGACAATTCTTGCGAATTCTTTTGAGGGTAAATTTTTTATATTTTTTTCTTCTATATATATATTTCCATTGCTTGGAGTTAGTACTTTGTAAATATTTTTTAAAAGTGTTGATTTTCCACATCCATTTGGTCCGATTAGTCCTACAAAACTCTTTTCTTTTATTTTTAAGTTTATATTTTCTATTATTTTTTTATTGTTTATACTATAATTTAAGTTTTCTATTTTTAATTTAATCATTTTTTGCCTCCAAATGAATAGGAGTTTTTTCTTAATAGATATAAAAAGAAAGGAACACCCAAAAATGAAGTTATAACTCCTATAGGTATTTCTTCGGGACTGAATGCAGTTCTTGCGAAGGTATCTGCCCATATTAAAAATAATCCTCCACTTAGAATAGAAAATGGTATTAATTTTTTATGAGTAGATCCTACAGCTTGTCTTGAGATATGTGGTATTATCAATCCTATGAATCCAATAATTCCTGTTAAAGATACTATAAATCCAGTTAGTAATGTGCTTATTATTATTATTATTTTCCTTATTAATTCAGTGTTTATTCCAAGAGTTTTTGATGTATCTTCTCCTATAAGTATTCCATCGAGTTCTTTGTTGAATATATACATTATTGTTGCAGATATTATCAAGAGTAAAAAAGGTAATAAAATATTATTCCATTTAGCTCCTCCAACACTTCCAACCATCCAGAACATTGCAGATCTTAATTTTGAAGAATCTTTTGCCGTATATACCATAAAAGTTGTCAATGATGAGAACATGGCTGATACTGCAACTCCTGTTAAAACGAGTTTGCTCGATGAATATCCAGAACCAGAATGAGCTATTTTGAAAACTATTAATGAAGATAAAATAGCCCCTAAAAAAGCCCCTATTGAGGGGCCTAAATAACCTAAAAAACCAAATATTCCGAGTATTATAGAAGCAACTGCTCCTGCAGAAGCCCCTGAAGATATTCCCAGAATATAAGGATTGGCTAAAGAGTTTCTCGTTAATGCCTGCATTAAAACGCCAACAAATGAAAGAGTTGCTCCCGTTATAAAAGCCATTAAAATTCTTGGGAGTCTTAGATTCCAAACTATTGTTTCTATAGATTTTGCCCATTGTATTTGAAATATCTCTTTGTTAAAAGTATTATTTATTATTATTTTCCAAACATCTAAAGGATTTATTTTTACTGGACCTATAGTTATTGTTATGATTATTGATAATATGATTATTAAAATTAATGCCATTATGGAAAATAAAAAAGTGCTATTTTTTATTTTCATTTTTTAAAAATCTCTGGATAGAAGCCTTTTGTCATAGTTGTTATAGCATTAATATTTCTTATTCCAGGAGATAAATCGGCTAAACCTATTTTTACAAATTTATTGTTTTTTACTGCATTTAAATCTTTTGTTGCAGGATTTTCTTTTAAGAATTGTACTTTTTGTTCATAGGTTGTACTTCCGTAGTCAACTATTAATACTATATCTGGATTTGATTGAGCTACTTTTTCCCAAGATACATTTGCATATGCTTTTTGTATATTACCAAATATATTTATACCTCCGGCTTCTTGTATTAAAGAACCACCAAGACCAGAACACACTACAAAGGCTGAATCTTTTCCAGAGTCATATGCCAATACTTTTACTTTTTTTACATTTGATGGAACTTTTTTTCTTACATCATTTATTTCATTTTGCATACTTTTTACGAGTTTTTGAGCTCTATCTTCTATATCAAATATTTTTCCTATTGTTATAAAGTCTTCGTATACTGTTTCTAATGTTGCATCTGGTTCTACTGATTTTATTATTAATGGTTTTATATCCATTTGAATGAGTGTTTCCACTGATCCTACATTTTTATCTGTTAAAGCTGAATGCCATCCAGTAACAAAATCTGGATTTACAGATAAGAATATTTCTTTTGAAGGGTATCTATCAGAAAGTATTGGTATTTTGTCATAGGCTGTTTTTAATTCTGGTAATATTTCATTGTCTGCCCATGCAGTTCCGGCCATTTTTTCTTCAAGATTTAAAGCAAGAAACATTTCTGTTGTGAAATGTGAAAGAGTTACAGCACGTTCTGGAGATTTTGTATAAGTTATTTCATAATCTTTTCCTTGATGAGTAAAATTGACTGTGACTGGTTCATAAGCTAATACTAAAATTGAAAATAATAAACAAAAAATTAGACTTAAAGTTTTTTTCATATAACACCTCTCATAATATTTTTAGCATAAAAATAAAAAAACACCTTCAAGAAGAGGTGTAGGGACATTAAATAATCTTATTAAATTAATAATGTCACTCATACCATCCTCGTGATATAAGTAATATTGTTTATTTTTGGCTGGTAATCTGACTTAGGCTTTATGCCATTACAGTAGCGGGACTGTGTCGGATTTTCACCGAGCTTCCCCATTTGAAAAACAAATAGTTTTACCAAAAATAAGTGTTTATTAACTTTTATGCATAGATTATTATATCAAATTTATAGTTAATAAGAAATGTGTTTATTATTAATATTAAAATAATCGGAGAGATAACTCTCCGATTATTGTATATTGCCATCTTTTATATGAAGATCTAATTGATTGAAAGGAATTTCTATATTATTTTCATCAAATTTTGTTTTTATAATTTTTGCTATTTCTGTTGTTGAGGTTATGTAGTTTTCTCTTTCTGCCCAATATCTTATTATGAAGTCTATTGATGAAGAACCATAACCAGTGAATAATATCATAGGTTTATGAGAATCATCTGAATATAATTTTTCATAAGAGTTTACAGATTCTTCGAGGATTTTCATGGCTTTGTTTAAATCTGTATCATAAGCTACTCCAACAGATATTTCATTTCTTCTTATGTTTTCAGGCCAGAAATGTGTAACTGTTGATGACCAAACGGATTTACTTGGTATATTTATTAATTTTCCATCCCATGTTTTTAATATGACATGATTTAATTTTATTTCTGATATAGAACCTGAGTTTCCGTTTATTTCGACTGCTTCACCTTCGATTATTAGTTTGTTTACCATTATTAATATTCCACATATTAAGTTTTCAAAAGGTTCTTTTATAGCAAAACCTATTATTATACTTGATGCACCCAATCCAGCCAATACAGGTGCAAGATTTTTAAATAAAACTGAGACTATTATAAAGATTGCAAGTGTATATAATCCTATATCTAAAAGTGTTTTCATGGTTTTTTTGTACTGAAGATTTATTTTTGAGTTTTTTTCAGATAGTTTCAGCATAGTTTTATATATTATTCCAGAAAGCATTTTTGCCACTATAAATATTATAAAACTTATGCCAATTCTTACAATCCAGCTTATTATTGCTGCGGTTGTTTCATTCATATTAATCCCCTCCTAATAATATATGTTTTTTTATTCATATATATTATATAATAATTTGGGAGATTTTTTAATTTAAATAAAATTTATTTGTACCTTTTTTTAATTTGTGCGATTTATTTTTAATTTTTATTTCAATTTCTCTTTCGGAATTTATAATTATTGTATTTTCTGTTATGTTTATATTTAATACATTATTTTGCCAATTAATTTTGTAATTTAGGCTTTTCCATTTTTTGGGTATCCATGGATTAAAATTTGGAATATTATTTTTATCTATTGAAAATCCTCCAAATCCATAAACTATACTTTGCCATGAACCACCAGTAGAAGCTGCATGCAATCCAAGTGCTGTGTTTTTTTGATTATCTTGTATATCTGTCATTATGGTTTTTATAAAATAATTATAGGCATTATGTGTATCTCCAATTTTTAAACCCATTATTGAATACATAGATGGACTTAAAGAAGATTTATGCATTGTTCTTTTTTCATAATATTCATAGTTTTTTCTTTTTATTTCTTCTTCGAATTCTTCACCTAAAATTAATAATAACATTATCACATCTGGTTGTTTTATTAATTGTGTTTGATTTAGTTTGTCTAATTCTATGTTTTCTGGCCATAAAGGCATTTCATTTTCATCATATTTTTTTATTTTATAATCTTTTAAATTGAAGTAGCCTTCAAATTGCTCTATTATATCGTTTTTTGAAGATAAAAATATTTTTTTATAAATATTTTTCCAGTTGTTTATGTTTTTTTCTGATATGTTTGTCTTTTTTATCAAATCTTCGTATTTTTTAGGGGATTCTATTTTATATTTTTCTATTATTTCACAACATTTTTTTATATTCCATTTTGCGAGGTAATTTGTATAGAAATTATTGTCTACGTGTTCATGGAATTCGTCAGGACCTATTACTTTTTTTATTTCATAATAATCTTTATCCTCATTGTGAGTTAATCGAGATTCCCAGAATTTTGTGGTTTCAATAAATATTTCATATCCATAATTTTCCATAAACTCTTTATCATTTGTTGCTTTGAAATATTGCCAATATGCAAGAGCTATATCTGAACTTATATGAAATTCTTCATCTCCAGTCCATATTCTTACGGGATTACCGAGATAGTCTATTCCCCATTTTGGAGTTTCTTCAAGGCCTATATCTGCTGATTCCCATGGGAATTGTGCACCATTATAACCATTATTTTTTGCATTTTCTTTTGCACCTTTTAAAGTGTTGAATCTATAGAGTAATAGAGATCTTGCAATTTCTGGATAAGTATATGTAAAAAATGGTAACATAAATATTTCTGTATCCCAAAATATATGGCCTTTATATCCTTCGCCATGTAATCCTTTTGCACCTATACTGACTGTTGGATCTTTTTGATATGCACATGATATCAGATGGAATAGATTAAATCTTAAACCAGTTTGTGCTTTATCATCACCATCAATTGTTATATCTATTTTTTTCCATATTTTTTGCATTTCTTTTATATGTTTTTTGAATTCTTCTTCAAAGCTTGAATTTTTATATAATTTTATATCATTTAATATATTTTTTTTTGGAGTTTTAGAATTTCTTGAAGTATGTATTAAACAATTTTTTTGTATTTTATAAGTCCTACTTTTTTTTACATATATTTCGTATACTTCTTCTACGAGTGTTTCTAAATCATAAAATTTTCTGTTTTTTATATTTTCTGAATAAAGTCCTGTCCATTGAGAAATAATTGATTTACTATCATTTGTTTTGACTTGTAAATATAATCCATTTTCTAAATCTTTTATTTCATCGGTTTTATAATGTTTTGATTTATTTATAGGATCGAATTTTGAATTAGTTATATTAGAGTTTATTGTATTTTGTATTGTCAGTTTCCCATCAAAATTTATTGGGGTTATTTCATATTTTATCATCATTAAATGTTCATCAAATCTGCTTACGAATCTTTTTGATTTAATATTTATTATCTTGCCTTTTGGAGTTTTTAATTCTGTTTCTAAATTTAGAGTTGCTTCTTTCATGTTTAGATATCTATCATATTTTAATATTTCTGTTGAATCTAAAGTTATTATTTCATCTTCTGAATATATTTTAAATTCTAAAGGATCTGGAAGATTTACTATTTCTTTTACTTGGGCATTTGATTTATCAAATATTCCAGCTACAAAGTTTCCTCTATTATCAAATGAAGAGAGTTCATTATAACCTCTTATGCCTCTATATCCATTTGCGAGGGTAAATAATGTTTCATATTTTTGTACATTTTTTAAATTATATTTTTTGTCATGTATTTCCCAGTTCATTGTATCCTCCTAAAATTCTAATATTTTTAAGTCTATATTTTTGAATCCATTTATTATTTTATCGGCTTCTTTTAATGTTTGATGGTTTCCTACACCAATAGTTTTCATTTGTCCTATTTTTGCAGCTTGTATACCAGCTATAGAATCTTCAAAAACGACACATTCTTCAGGTTTGATATGCATTTCTTGTGCTGCTTTTATGAATACTTCTGGATCGGGTTTTGCTTTACTCACTTTATTTCCATCTATTATGGAATCGAATATATCTATCAAATTTAGTCTTTGAAGTATTGTAAGTGCATTTTTGCTTGCCGACCCTATTGCTATTTTTAAATTATTTTGTTTTAATTGATTTAAAAAAATTTTAACCCCTGGAAGTATTTCAGTTTCTTCCATTTTTAATATATATTCTCTGTACCATTTATTTTTTTTGTCTGCAAATTCTAGTTTTTCTGATTCCTTTAATGTAATATTTCCGATTTCTAATATTATGTCTAATGATTTCATACGACTAACGCCTTTTAATCTTTCATTATCTTCTTCATTAAAGTTTATATTCAACTCTTCTGCAAGTCTTTTCCAAGCGAGGTAATGATATTTTGCAGTATCAACTATTACCCCGTCTAAATCAAATATACATGCTTTTATCATTTTGTTTCCTCCTTTTAGCCTTTTATTGCGGATACCTTTCCTGTTTCTACAAATTGTTTCTGAAAAGATAAAAATATTATTATCATAGGTATTGTCATTAAAATAGAGCCAGCCATTAGGTATTGCCAAAATGTATAATAAGATGATTTAAAGAAATTTAAACCCATTGTTAATGTATACATTTCTTTTTGGGAGGTTATTATTAGAGGCCATTGGAAATCATTCCATGCTCCTAAAAATGTATATATTGACAATGCTGCTATTGCAGGTTTCGAATTTGGAAGTACTATTTTAAAGTATGTTTTTAATATACCAGCACCATCTATTCTTGCGGCTTCTTCAAGTTCTTTTGGAAAACTTAAGAAAAATTGTCTCATCAAAAACAATCCAAAGATATTTGATAATTTTGGTATTACAAGTCCTGGATAGGTGTTTACAAGATTTAATTTGACCATAAGATTATATTGAGGAATCATAGTTACTTGTGATGGGATCATCAGTGTTGCAAGTATCATAGTGAATAAGAAATTTTTAAATGGGAATTTTAATCTTGCAAAAGCATATCCTCCAAGGGTATCAAAAATTATATTTCCTATTGTTAATAGTACTGCATATAGTACTGTATTTATTATCCACCTTCCATATAATGGAACAACTTCAAATATTTTAAAATAATTTTGAAAGCTTAAAGGTGCTCCAAAGGCAGAAGGTTCAGAACTAAAAAGATCTATTTTTGGTGGCCATTGCATTATATCTACACCACGCTCTACATTTTGTGCATCTGTATAAGTTAAGGGTGTCATAGATACTATTATCGCCCAAAAGAATGGAAATAAAGATATTATTGCATATAATATTAATATTATATATGAAATGGTTCTTGCCGTTTTCCACTTATTTTTCATATTTTCACCTCTCAATACTCTTCTTTAAAGAATTTTTTTTGAATGAATGTTATTAATAGTATTATTCCAAAGAGTATAACTGCAAGAGCAGAGGCATAACCCATATTTCCATATTCAAAAGCATTTTTGTATATGTAATATGAGATTGTTATATTTCTCATATTTTTTATCAAGAAATATATTTGGTCGAATACTTGTAAACATCCAATAGTTCCCATTATCATTACAAAAAGTATTTGGGGTTTTAGCATTGGCATTGTTATTTTCCAGAAAATTTTTCCATCTTTTGCACCATCAATTTTCGCAGCTTCATATATCGATGGAGATATATCTTGTAATCCCGCTAAGAAAGTTATCATAAAATATCCAGCAGTTGTCCATATATTCATTATCATTATTGCAAATAATGCAGTATTAGGTTCGTTTAACCAATCAACTGGCTGATATCCGGCCCATCCAAAAAAACTTGTTAATAATCGATTCAATACTCCAGGTTTAGAATATATTAACCAAAAAATCATTGAAATTGCCGCTGAAGAGGTTATTGAAGGTATAAAAAATGTTGTTTTAAAAAAACTAACCCCTTTTATTTTTGAATTTGCAGCAACTGCAAGTAAAACTGCCAGTATAGTTTGAACAGGTACAACTATTAAAGCATATAATATTGCATTAAATAAAGAGATTGTAAAATATGGATCTGAAAACATTTTTTTGAAATTTTTAAAGCCTATGAAGTTTGGAATGTATTTTTTGAATTTATTAGAATCTTTTAGCATATATTCAGACATAAATGTTGAAACTTTTGTTTCATGATTTAATTTTTTATTTTTAAAATCTTTTAATAATTTTTGAGTATCAAAATACTTTTTTATGCTTGTTTTTGATTCTTCATCGAGATTGACACCAACATCTAATTCTATAAAGGTTAGTATATCAAAATTTTGTTGTAATTCTTCTAAACTCACATCATTTAATTCGTCTGAAAAATATCCAGTATTAAATTCTAACGCTTCTTGAGGATTGACTAAATTATTGAATTTTTGAGCTTCTAATGGTTGATAATTAGTAAAACTATAATAAAACACTGCAATTATTGGATAGAATGTAAATATTATAACTGTTAATAATATTGGAGCTGAAAATATATATCCTGTTATGGCTTCTTTTGTAGATCTTTTCATTTTTTCACCTCTTTTAAAATATAAGGGGGATTTTTTATCCCCCCTATATTAATTAGAACTATTCCATTCATCATATTTTTGGTTTATTATATTTTGAGCTTCTTCTATAGTTATTTTATTATAGAATAGGTCCTTTAATAAGGAATTTATTTGATCATTTGCTCTTGAAAATATTCCGGTTTTTGTTGGAACTGTCCAAGGTATTCCATATTCAACGGAATCAAAAAATACTTTATTTGAATTATTTTTTATATTTTGAGCTAATGATTTTCTTGATGGTAGTATACTTGTTCTTTCTGTAAAAACCTTTTGCCCTTCTGTTGTTAGGTATTTTAGTACTTCCCAAGCTTCTTGTCTGTTTTTTGTTTGTCTGTTTATTGACCATGATACTGTATATATCATACTTGCTCTTTTTTTACCAACAGGTAATTCTACTACTTTTATTTTATCTTTCATGTCTGGGTATTGTTCTTCTATAAATCCTTTTGTCCATGGACCAGACATTCCCATTGCTACTTTTGAGTTTGCTATTGCTTCTCCAATCCATCCAGATCCAACATTTGAAGGTTCAAACCCTACTCCATATTTGTTTATTAGATTAACATAAAATTCAATTCCCTCAATAGATTTTTGAGAAGTTATTGCTGTTGATAAATCATCATTTACTAATTTTCCATCATTTCCAATTATGAAAGGTATTGCTCTATTGAAGTCTGCATCTAAAACTAAAGGTGTTTCATATCCATTCTGTTTTAATTTTTGAGCTTTTGATAAAAAGTCTTGCCATGTATCATTTGATGTAGGATATTCAACATCGTATTTATCAAAAATTTCTTCATTGTAGTATAATGCAAGTGTTGAGAAGTCTTTTGGAATTCCATATAATCTGTTGTTTGATGTGAATCCATCTATTAAGTTCTCATAAAAATCATCTATATCATAATTATCTTTTTTTACATATAAATCTAAAGGTAATAAGACATTTTTATTTGCGAATTCTTGAAAATAACTTATGTCTATATAAAATATATCTGGAGCTGTTCCTGCTGATAGTCTTGTTAAAAGAGTTTGTTTATAGTCTCCTGGAATTGGGTCCCATACAACTTTAATATCTTTGTGAGTATTATTAAAATTTTCTACTACTTTCATCATGGCTGTTTCTTCATTTGGATTGCCAGGCCATCCAGAAATTTTTATTTCTACCGCAGAAAATGCAGTTATTATTGAAATGAGTATGAATAATACCAATATTTTTTTCATTGTTTGTTCCTCCTCTTATAAGTTAGTGCTTCCCCTTTCAATTAAATCTGTTGGGATTATTATAGAATTTATTTTTTGTCCTTGAGACAATTTATGAAGATTCTTGGCTGCATTATATCCAATTTCAAAAATATTTTGATTTATGGTTGTGAGATCAAAATATTTTGAAAGCATTATATTATCAAATCCTATCATGGGTATTTCAGGTTTTTTTATTTCATTTAAAATTTTAATAGCCATTTTATCTGATTCAAAAAACATACCATCGTATTTTTCTTTATTTTTTAAATATATCTCAAATGCTTTTTCTTCTGAAAAATCAGAGTATAGTATATCCATATTTATGTTATGTAGTTTTGAAGCTTTTAAAGAACCTTCAATTCTTTTATCAACAACGGGATTATTTTTATTTCCTGCTATGTGAAGTATATTTTTACAATTTTTTTGATATAAATGTTCTATTGCTGTGAATGCTCCCGATTCATTGTCTGAATCTATATAATTAAAATTGTTTTTTGAATTTCTTCCTATCACTATATATGGAAAGTTTTCAGAGTTTAAAAAATCTATCCTTGGGTCATTTTCCCTTAAATCAAGAATTACGAAACCATCTACAATTTTGCTATCTATTATAGATTTATAATAATTTATTAGATCTTTTTGATTTCCATGAGTATCCACTATTAATTTTAATTCATGTTTTGAAAAGTAAGATAAAGCACCTTGTACAAGTTCTTGAGAATAATCGGCTTCAAATATTTTATCTGTGTTAACCGAAAATATTATGCTATAAATACCTGTTGATTTTTTTCTTAAAGATTTTGCTATAGCATCTGGTTTGTAATTATGATCAGATATTACTTTTAATACTTTAATTTTTGTACTTTCTTTTACAGAATTGGAATTATTTATTACTCTTGAAACTGTTGCGACTGATACATTGGCCAATTTAGCTATTTCTTTTATATTCATTTTGAAAACACCTCTTTTGTAATCGATTACAATAAAATTATATTTCTAAATTCATCGTTTTTCAACTTCTAAATACAGCTATTTTATAAGATTATATCATATTATTTGTGAATAGAGATTTTTTTCGTTATATCATGTTATCACATTGAAAAATGTAATCGTTTACAAAAAATAATAAAAAGAGAAGAACTAAAAAAAGTTCTTCTCTCATAAATAATATGATAAAATATGATTGATTGATTATTTTTTTGGGGATGCCATTTTCTTAATATTTTTAGGTATCCTCATTTTTTTAAAGTTTTTTCATATATTTTTTTTGCCATTACTATGTCTAGAATAGATATTCCTACGGATTTAAAAAGAGTTATTTCTTCTTTATTTTTTCTACCTTCAATCTTATTAATTAAAACTTCTCCTATATCACCTTTGAAGTCGTGTTCTGATATTATATGTTTTTTTAATGGGATTATTATATCTCCAGATTCGCTTAGAACAGCTGATTTTGAATCGAAATATATTTTGTCTGCATTTTTTATTAGATTTTCATCTATTTCTTGCATTTCAGGAGTATATGAACCTATGGCATTTATATGAGCACCTTTTTTTATATCTTTAAAATCGAATACCGGTTTTTTTGATGTTGTTGCTGTTGTTATTATATCCGCATTTTCTACAGTTTCTTTTGGAGTTTTGCAACTTTTTACTTTTATTGAAAATTTCTTTGCCATTTCTAAACAAAATGAATTACATCTTTCTTCATCTATATCAAATACTCTTATTTCTTCGAGATTTCTTGCAGTTAACATGGCTTCGAATTGACATTCTCCTTGACCACCTGTTCCAAACAATGCTCCTATTTTTGAATCTTTATTTGAGAGTATTTCTGTTGCAGCTCCAGCTACTGCTCCAGTTCTTATTTGAGTTAAATATGTTCCATCTAATGTACTTAAAACTTCTCCTGTTTTACCACTTAATAAAATCATAGTAGAGTTTATTGAATTTTTCCCTAATTTTATGTTTTCTGGAAATACAGAAACTATTTTTATTCCAGATATGTCTAAGCTTTCTATATATCCTGGCATAAATAAGCTTTGTCCTTTAAATTTTGGTATATCTATATTAGTTCTTAAAGGTATTATTCCTTCGTTTTTTGAATGAAGTATAAAAGCTTCTTTATTTGATTCTATTGCATCTTTCATATTAAATATTTCTTTTATTTTTTCTTTTGATATATTTATCATAAAATACCTCCATTAAAATTTTTATATATTTTGCTTTGTCTTAGGTTTTTTAAGTTCTTCAAGAATCATGCTTATTGCAGTATATAGTATTACGGCTACAACTATCCATTGAACCATTTCTAAGTTTAGACTTTTAACTATAAAAACTGCTATTAAAACACCTATTATTCCGAATATGGATGTGAAGAAGGTTATTTTTCTTGAGTATTCTCCGAGTCTTACAAATTCTATACTTCCAAGAGGAACAGAAAATGTACAAGCTCCCATCATTATTGGAAAAGCAATTCCAGGATTTAATCCAAGTGCATAAATTACTGCCATTGTTGGTGCATATGAACCTATTCCTATATTATTTAATGCCCCAAAAACAAATAATGAAATCATAGCTATTATTAATTTTATACCTCTTAATCCTGTTTCATTTCCACCAGATGGTAATATATTGAATTTTCCTGCAAGTATGAAAAAAGCCGCTATTATAAGACCTATACTCATAAATCTTCTTATCGCTTTTTCAGAGAGTTTAACTACAAATCTTGGGCCAAGATAAGCACCTATCATTTGAGAAATAATACACAATATTAGAGTTAAAACATCTACTTTTATTACAGAAATATAAGACAATGCCATTATTGCAACTGGTATAACGCATTGAGTGTTTAATGTGCCTGGAAGTTTTTTATCTGTTACCAATCCACTTTTTCTGTATAAAACTGTTGAAAGTGCAAAATCGGATATTCCAAATGTTGATAAAAAATATAAAACTATGGACCAAATAGATAAGAATAAACCATTTCCCTTTTCTTTAAATGCTTCATTTTTATTTTTTATGAAGTCTTTGAAAAATATAAATCCAAAAAATCCGTTAACAACAACTATCAAAATCAAAAGTATGCTTACCATGCTTCTATACCTCCATAAAGAAAAATTTTATACTATATTGACCTCCTTTCAAAGAATTATTTATAATTTTATTAATTATTTTTTGAGGTATAGCTTTTTGAAACTCTATTTAATTTCTAACTTTTCAAATATGTTTCTAAAATCTTTATCAGAATAGTGATACTCTTCTTCTAAAACTTTTCCAAATTTTTCTATTATTTTTAATGTATAAGCATCATGTTTTATATATTCTTTTGCCAGAAATATCAAAGAATTGCTTTCTGTCCATATTACTTCAGCGTTTTTAGTATTTTTTATATGGCCAAATATTACTTGATTTGAATCTGATACTATATTAATCCATCTACCACCGAATTCTTTTTCTTTTTCATCTTCAAAACCATGTGGGTAATAATTTTTTATGTTTAATTTGTAATTATGGTTTTTACTATAAAATATTAATAGAAGTTTTTTTCCACTACTTTCAAATTTTTCTAAATCTTCTTTTATTTCTTTATAATCTTCTTCCCAAATTTGTAAGTAAAGTTCGTTTTTTGTGTTTTGTATCATATTTCTACATTTGTTAAATGTATTTTCGTACCCTTCTATATGCCACATATTATCCATATCAACTTTTCTGTTGTATTCATTTAATTCATAACTTATATTTTCTAAAGCTTTATTGTATTTGTATTCTAAGTTTTTTATTAATTCATTTATTGGAATTGCATCATAATAGATAGGATTTGTATTTTTTGTGTGAACTATACATCCTTTTTTTATTAGAATTTCAAGTATGTTATATACTTTGGATCTTGGAACTGAAGAATTTTTACTTATTTCATAACCAGATGATTTTCCCGTTTTTAAAAGAGTTATATACACTTTTGATTCATATTCTGTGAATCCGAACATTTTTAATGTGTTTAAAATATTTTCCATTTTATCAACCTCTATTTTAGTAGTTACTTTCGGTGACTATTATACCATATTTGTTATTAATTTAGCAAGCTCTTAATTTATACATATTTTCATTTTTTGGTTGATAAATGCTTCTAAATAGTAATAATTTGTTTTTTATTAAAAATATTGTTTTTTTTAGATTTAGAGTTATAATTATAGTATACTAAAGTATTAAATGATTTTTATGGGGGGATAAAAATGGATAGAAAAGTTTGGAATGCTCAGTTGAAGTATCTCAGAAGTATTATATTAAAAAAGAGTTTTTTTAATGAGAGTATTGATTTATGTTTAAAGCTTCATGCAATGGTTCATTCTTCAAATATAAGCGATATAGGTTTAGAAACTTTTGAAGATGATTTATGGAAAGATCTCGATGAGTTGACTTTTAAAAGAGCTGTTCAAAAGAAAGGGAGAACCATAGCCTATGGTATTTGGCATTCTACAAGAATAGAAGATATTACTATGAATATACTTGTGAATAATGATCAACAGGTTTTAGTTTCTTCTGGTGTATATGAGAGGTTGAATTCTAAAATTACTGATACCGGTAATTCTTTGTCTGAAGAAGAAATACTCCATTTTAGTAATGAAATCAATATGATTGCTCTTAAAGAATATAGAGATTTGGTTGGAGAAAAAACAAGAGATATAATTAAAAAATTAAAATTTGAAGATTTTAAGAGGAAGTTTTCAGAAGATAGTCTTAAAAGAATTATAGATGAAAAAGCTGTTTTAGAAACAGAAAAATCTGTTTGGTTGATAGATTTTTGGGGTAAAAAAAACGTTGCCGGTATCATTTTAATGCCAGCAACAAGGCATAATTTAGTTCATTTAAATGAATCTATGGAAGCTAAAAAAAGAGGTATTAAATAGTTAAATTAATTTTTTTATATGAAAGTGTTTTTTACTTTTATTTTTTTATTTTCTATCATTATTTTTCCCATTGATATCACTGTATTTATTTCTAAATCTTTGTCTAATATGACTATATCGGCATCTTTTTGTTCTTCTATGGTTCCTTTATTTTTTAATTTTAATATTTTTGCGGGATTTTCTGTTATAACTTTTATTGCTTTTTCTATAGGAATATTTTCTTTTATTATCGCATTTTTAACTTCTTCGTATAAAGAAGATGATTTTCCTATGTCGAGTCCAATAAAATTTCCTTTTGAATCGAATTTTGGTAAGCTTCCCTGTCCATCAGAAGTAAAGGTTATATTTTCTATTGGAATGTTTTTTTCAAGTGTTATTTTTAAAGCTTTAGAACATTTTGTTTCTCCATTTTCTAAAAATTTATGGGTTGTACTCGTTGTAAAGTCTATATAGCCACCTTTTTTCGCATATTTTAGAGCTTCTTCAAAAACTTTTGGGTTTCTTGTACAATGTGTTGGTAAAAATTGTGTTATAGGAATTTCTGTATTTTCAACAACTTGTAGTATTTTAGAAAAATTTTCTTTTCCATCTCCTAAATGAATATTTATTATTCCGGCTTTATTGGAGAGAATTCCACCAACTCTTGCTTGTGAAGCTACTTTGACTAAATCTTCTATTGATGGATGCGAAGATCTATGATCCGATAATGCCAATTCTCCAACTCCTATTATCTCTTCTATTAATATTATATCGTCTTGTATATTTTGAGTTAATGTTTTTACTGGAAATTGATAAGATCCAGTATAAATATAGCAACTTATTCCTTCTTCCTTTAAACCTTTTGCTTTTGCTATTAAATTGCTCATAGTTCTTGTTGTTCCATCTGTACCAAGACAACCTATCACCGTTGTTATTCCATGTTTTGTCAGATCTGTTAGAGTTATTTCAGGTGTTCTGGTTTTATATCCACCTTCACCACCACCGCCTAAAATATGTACATGTGAATCTATAAATCCAGGTATTAATATTTTATTTTTTCCATCGATAACTTTTATTTTTAAGTTTGTGTTTAATGATATTTCATTACTTATTTTATATATTTTGTTTCCTGTTATTAAAACGTCTTTTTCTCCAATTTTTTCTGGAGCATATACTTCTATATTTTTAATTAGAATCATTTCATCATCTCCTTTTATTAATTATATTTTATATTATATGGAGGTTTATATACAAATTAAGTAATGATATAAAATTGAAAATAATGGAAGTTTATAGAATAAAAATACATCCAAATAGTTTTATTTAACTATTTGGATGTATGGGTTTAAGATAATTTTTTTAATTTTTTATTTTTTAGAATTACTATCATCATTGCAGATACTAAGCTACCTATAGCAATACATGTTAAAAATAATGGTAGATTATTTGTTGCACCAAGAAATCCTACTATAGGACCACCATGAGGAACATTGTCTGTTATATTAAAAATCATTCCAAGCGATGAAGCTACAGAACTACCAATAATTATACTCGGTAAAACTCTTTTTGGATCTGCAGAAGCGAATGGAATAGCCCCTTCTGTTATTCCTATTAAACCCATTAATAATGCTGATATTCCAGATCCTTTTTCTTCATCTGTAAAAACATTTTTATTTATTAAGGTTGCAAGTCCCATTGCTAGAGGTGGTACAGGTATTGCACAGGCAACAGCTCCCATTATTTGAGGGTTTCCTTCTGTTATTGAAGCAACACCAAATAAAAATGCAACTTTATTAAAAGGACCTCCCATATCTATTGCTACCAATGCTCCAAGTATTATTCCAAGAAGTATTCCAGTTGAGGAGTTTTCAGATAATGTTCCCAAAAATATGTTTAGATTTGTCATTAACCATGCTACCGGTTTTCCAAGTATTAATATGAATGCCGAAGATATTATTCCTACTCCAAGCAAAGGTATTACAAATATTGGCATTACTGGTTTAATTGTTTTTGGAACTTTCCAGCTATTCATCCATTTTACAAGATATCCTGCAGCATATCCAACAACTATACAACCTAAAAATCCAGTTCCTGCTTCTGTTCCAAGAATTTCAGGAGATACTGCAACTTTTGCCGATATCATTGCTGGTGCTAATGAAGCTCTTCCCGATATTGAAAATGCTATAAACCCTGCAAGTATGGGGTACATTAAATCAAAACCAAGTGCTCCTATTTGATTTACTTTGTTCCAAAAAGTTGATTTTATTATCATTCCTTCTGATGTGGGAATTCCACCAATCGCAAGTGCTAAAGCTATGAAAAGTCCTCCCACAACAACAAATGGTATCATATGTGATGCACCATTCATCAATTGTTTTATGGCATTTGAGTTTTTTGCTGAATCTTTATTTGTTTGGGTGTTTTTTTCTTTATAAAGAATTGAAGAATTTTTTAAGTTTTTTATTATTGTTTCTGGATTTTTTATTATATTTTTTATAGATATTTCAGTTATGTATTTTCCATCAAATCTTTCTTTTTCATCTATTGCAACATCGGCAGCTATTATCACATAATCTGCATTTTTTATTTCTTCAGAAGTTAATTTGTTTTCTGTCCCTTGAGAACCTTGTGTTTCTACTTTTACTTCATAGCCCAATTTTTTTGCAGTTTGTTCGATTTTTTCAGCGGCGATATATGTATGAGCTATTCCAGTAGGACATTTTGTAACTCCAATAATTTTCATATTTATTCCCCCAGTTTTTCTATTATGTATTTATATAATTTTTTACTATCTTTTTCTTTTATTAATTTGTTTAAAAAATCTTCATTTACAAGATTTCTTGCAAATTTTGATATTATTTTTAAATGCATATTTTGTTCATCAGAATATGGCATTACTAGAGCTATTGCAACTTTTACTGGTTTTTCATCTATTGAATTCCAATTTATTTCTTCTTTGAATCTTATTATAGATATCATAGGTGATTTAAGTTTTTTTATTTTTGCATGAGGTATTGCAATGTGATTGCCAAAGCCTGTTGAGTCAATTTTTTCTCTTTTTAAAAAACTTTTACTTAGTTCTTTTTCGTTTAGGGGTTGTTTTTCTGAGCATATTTCGCTGATTTTTTTTATGGCATCTTCTTTAGTCTTTGATGGGATTTCTACATCATTTATTATGTATTCTGGTTTTAGCATTTGTTCTATCATATTTTTAATCCTCCATTTTTAATAGTTTATTATTTCAGATAAATATCTTCTGAATTTTTCATCATCATATTTTATTATTTGTTGTATTTTTTCTTCTATCTCTTTTTTTGATAGATTTTTATAAAAAGTAGATAATAATAAAGGATTTAATTTTACTGTTTCTTCGCTAGCGGCAAATAAAAAAATTATATTTACTTTTGAATCATTCCATATTATGGAGTTTTTAAGTCTTAAAATTACCATTTTTGTTTCCTTTACAAATTTTGGATTCCCATGGGGTATAGCTATAGTATTTAAATTTGTTGAAGAGATTTTTTCTCTTTCGAGAACAGAATTTAAATATTCTTTTTTTACATAATTGTTTTCTATTAAATATTTAATGCCTTCTATTATTATGTTTTTTACATTTTTTTGATTTGTGTTTATTATTTTTGATTCTAATACTTTTATCGTGAGAATATTATTTATTTTTTTACAGTTTATTACTTTTCTTATTTTGTTTAATTCTTGTTCTAAGAGCATTGGAGTTACATAAATTAGGGGGATTTTTTCTTCAATGATTTTTTCAGTAGTTATTATGAAATCATATTTTTCTTTTTGTATTTGATCTTTCATTTTTTTATATTCTTGTATAGTTAATACTTTTTTTATTTGTAATTCTGGAAATAATCTATTTAATTTTAATTTTATTAATTCTGAAACTGAAATTCCATAATGGCATATTATTATAGTTTTTACTTTTCTTGTTTTTTCTTTAGATCTTTCGAGTGCTGATTGAAAGTGTATTGTGAAATATACTATGTCTTCTTGAGATAAAGAAATATTATACTTTTTTTCTATGAATTGAGCTGATATTGTCGCCATTTCATAAGCAAGTGGATATTGTCGTTTAAACTCCTTAAAGGTATTTTTTACATCTATTAATTCTTGAAATTTTATTTTTTCTATTAAAGATGTATAAACATGTGTAGAAAAATTTTTTATCAATATTTGATCATTTTGTAGGTTTATTCCAACTGTGTTTTTTATTATTTCTAATATTTCTGTTATTAATGGTGACATTTTTTTTATCATGTTTTCTTTATTATTTAATTCTATTTTTTTTGAATTTTCTAAAATATGTATTATATAATTTTTTTCGTCTTTATTTAAATTGATTATTTTCTGTATATTATTTATTATTATTTCATATTTAGAATTTTTATCATATTCTTTTATTATGGGATCTTTTATGTATTGAATATTGTTTTCTTTTTCATATATTAAAAGTAAGATAGAGAGAAAAATTTTATTGGTTGATTCATCGGTGTACATTTCAATTTTTAATATTTCTTCTATTATTTTTATAGTATTGTTTATGGTTTTTTCATTTAAATAATTTAGTATTGGAAAATGTATTTCATTAAATTTTGATATTTCTTTTTTAAAGTTTATTCCAGAAAAATATGGAAATAATAAATTTATGAAAATATTTCTTTTTAATAATGTAGAGCCTTTGAATATTATTCCATGTCTTCTTTTGGAATATATATTTTGATTTTTTTTAATTATTTTTTGCATATGTTTTTCTACGAGTGAACGGCTTGTATATAATTCATCTGCAATATCTTGCAAAGTTAAATAGTTTTTTTGTAATATTATTAAAAGTATTATTTGATTATCTATTTCAAATTCATTTAAGTCTTCTGTTTCTTTTAGCATTTTTAATATATTTTCATGTCCATATAGTATTATTTCATTTTTATTGTTTAGATAAATTTCTATTTCATATTTTATGAAAAGTTTTTTTAAATCTTGTATTTCTTGTTTTACCGTTTGAGGGCTAACATTCAATAGATCAGAGATTTTATTTATGTTTATATTTTCATCGTTTAAAAGAATTTTTAAAAAATCTGATTGCCTTTGTGTTATTTTCATTTATATACCCCCTTTTTATAAAGCTTTCAAAATAATTATAGCTTAATATATTTTTTAGTAAAACATATATTATTTTTAGTTTTTTATAAAATAATGTGTTTTAATAAAAAAAAGAAACCGTATTAAAAAATAACGATTTCTTTTTTTGTTTTTATGCTTAATATTTGTTTTTATATTTTAAATAATTTAATTTTTTGAATCAAATCTTCAGATATTTTAATGAGATTTTCAGAGTTAGAATTAACACTTTCAGCAGTT
>NZ_QGGI01000018.1 GCF_003148465.1 Oceanotoga teriensis | reverse complement strand
TAACTACTACCATATTTTATGTTTATTAATTTTTTAATAAATAAAATTTCTTTCATTATTTATTATCTTTTATATTTTTTTGTTTTTTTTAATTTCTATGAATTATCATGAAATATTCACTTAAGCGTATTTTATAGAGGGAGGATATCAATTGAAAGAATTAATAAAAAAAGAAAATATAAAGGTTAATGTAGACGTATCTAATTGGGAAGATGCGATTAGAGTATCTGGAGACTTATTGGTTAAGAGTAAGAGTATAAGTAAAAAATATGTTGAAAATATGATTGATTCTGTTAAAAAATTAGGTCCATATATAGTTATTGCACCAGGAATAGCAATAGCCCATTCAAAACCCGATAATAAAATAGTATATAAGTCTGATATAAGCCTTATAACATTAAAAAAACCTGTAGAATTTGGAAATAAAAAAAATGATCCTGTTAAGCTCGTATTTTCTTTTGCGTCGAAGGAAAGTGAAGGGCATTTACAAAACCTATCAAAAATAGCAGATCTTTTAGAAAAAGAAGGTTTTGTAGAAGAAATATCTGAATCTTCTGATGAGAATGAAATATATAATTTATTAAATAAAATTTAAGGAGGAATAATTTATGTCAAGAATTAAAGTTATGGCAGTTTGTGGATTTGGAGTTGGATCTTCAATGATTTTAAAGATGAAAATAGATGAAGTTGCAAAAAGTAATGGAATAGATGCGGAGGTTTTTACTTCTGATGTTGGTAGTGCATCTTCTACAACATGTGATTTAGTTTTTACATCTGAAGAACTTGGAGAAAGTTTAAAAGAAAAGATGAATGTACCAGTTATAATAATAAACAATTTTTTAAATAAAAAAGAAGTTGAAGAAAAGGGATTAGAAATAATGAAGGAACTTTCTAAATAAAAATAGGGGAGGAAGAAGATTATGGCTGTTATAAATTTTATAATTAATCAAATTTTTAGAGAACCTGCTATATTTTTAGGGATTATATCTTTTGTAGGTTTGCTAATTCAAAAAAAATCATTTTCAGATCTAGTTAAAGGTACTATGAAAACGATAATAGGTGTGGTAATATTAACTCAAGGAACAACTATACTTGTAAATTCAATTTCACCTTTATCAGAAGCTTTTAATGTATTGTATAAAATAGATGGTGCGGCAACTATGAATCCTATGGGAACAGATAAATTTTTATCAACATATGGTTCTCAAATAGGATTGGCAATGGTATTAGCATTTGCAATCAATTTAATCGTTGCAAGATTTACAAAGTTAAAGAATGTTTTTTTAACAGGACATATGCTTTTTTGGTTTCCATTTGTTTTCACCGCTGTTGGCGTTGAATCAGGATTAAAAGGTGCTGGATTAACTGCTTTTTCAACTATTTTGACGGCGATATATATAATAGTTACTCCAGCTTTGATCAAACCATTTGTAAAGAATGTTACTGGTGATGATTCATTTACATTGGGTCATCCAACAGTGGGATTATCATTGATTTCAGGATATCTTGGAAAATTATTTGGAGATAAGAGTAAATCTACAGAAGATATAAAATTTCCAAAACAATTGGATTTCTTAAAAGAGATCACAATAACTTCTTCTATAGTAATGTTTTTTGTTTATATAGTTGTAGGATTAATGATAGGGGCAGATAGAGCCAGTGTATTTGGTGCTGAAAAAAGTCTTGTTATATTTGCTATTATGCAAGGAGTATTATTTGGTGCTGGATTAACGGTTCTCTTAATGGGTGTAAGAATGATGCTTTCAGAAATAATACCGGCATTTAAGGGAATATCTGATAAGGTTATACCTAATGCTGTACCAGCATTAGACTGTCCAATAATATTTCCATACGCTCCAAATGCTGTAATAATAGGTTTCGTTGTATCAATGATAACATCTATAATAACTCTTGTTATAGTTGGAAAAGCAGGTTTATTTAATTATGCTGTTTTACCGCTTACAATAACTTGTTTCTTTGAAATAGGTACAGCTGCAGTAATAGGTAATGGTACTGGTGGTAAAAGAGGAGCTATAATTGGTTCAGCTGTTGCTGGAATAATTATGATATTCTTAGTAGGTTTCTCTGTTCCTATATTAAAAAATACAATATCTGAATGGATATTAATCTTTGGAGGTAATGATTTCTCCATATGGGCATTAATTTCTAGTGGAATAGGTAAGATTTTTGGTATGTAATATTGTAGGAGGTTTTTTAATGAATGATTATATTTCTTTATATATGAATCATATACGCGAAATAATAGATAAAGTTGAAAACACACAAAAAGATACTATAAAAGAAGTATCAAAATTATTTAGTAAAACAATAATGAATGGAAATACTCTATATGTTTTCGGTGCTTCTCATGCAGGAATAATAGCAGAAGAATTGTTCTACAGAACTGGCGGTCTTGCTTTAATAAATCCTATATTCAATTCTTCAATAATGTTAAATACAAGACCTGTTACTTTAACTTCTAAAATGGAGAGACTTGAAGGATATGGAACAGAAATACTTAGAAGTTCTAATATAAAAGCGGGAGACACAATATTAATTCACTCCGTTTCTGGAAGAAATCCAACTGCTATAGAAATGGCTATAGAAGCTAAAAAAATAGGAGCCAATGTAATTGCACTCACAAATATAGAATATTCTTCTAAAGTAAATTCAAGACATTCTTGTGGTAAAAATCTTTATGAATTAGCCGATATAGTTATAGATAATTGTGGAGATTTTGAAGATTCAAGCATGAAAGTTGAAGGTTTGGAACAAAAAGTAGGCCCTACATCTACTGTTATAGGAGCTTTAATAGTTAATTCAATAGTTTTGGAAACTGTCAATGATCTTATAAAAAATGATGTTGAACCACCTGTTCTTCACAGTGCAAATGTTGATGGTGGAGATGAATTTAATAAAAGAATATTTGAAAAATATGGAAATAAAATACATTATTTATAAAATTTATCTATAAAACAAAAAACTGTCCTTCTAATTAAACTCTTAGTAGGACAGTTTTATTTTTAGGGTGATATTATGATTATAAAAAAAAGAGTTTATGATATTATAGAATTTTTGTTTGATAAAGAAGAGTATACTACTATAAAAGAAATATCTGAACATTTCAAAATAAGTATGAGAACTGTTAGATATGATATAGAAAAGGCTGAAGAATTAGCAAAAAAATATGATTTTAAAATATATTCAAAACCTGGTAGTGGAATAAAAATAATCTCTGAAAATGATACAAAAGAAAAATTTTTAAATAGAAAAGAAGAAAAAGAAGAAGATACACTTTATTTTTCAAAAGAAGATAGAAAACAAATAATTCTTTTCAAACTTTTTCAAAGTTCTGAACCTATAAATATTTCAGATTTAGAAGAGGAATTATTGATAAGTTCTTTTACAATAAAAAAAGATCTTAAAGAAATAGAAAAATGGTTGAATAAAAGAAATTTAAAATTAATAAGAAGAAGAAATTTTGGCATTAAAATAAAAGGAAAAGAAGTAGATATTAGACATGGTATAACATCATTGCTCGACGAAACGAGTAGTGAAGGAGATTTATTATCTTTTTTAAATAAAATTCAAAGTAAAAAATTTGATGAAAATAATTTTTTTAATGAATTTGATAAATTAATTGGAAATATTGATATGTTTAAAATAGAAAAAAATATAAAAAAGATGCAAAAAGATTTGAATTTTAAAATGGTTGATTCAGATTATGCAGCACTTATGATACATATAGCTCTCGCAATAATGAGAATAAAAGAAGGTAAAGATATAATAATAGATGAAAATCAATTAAAAAATCTTATAAAAGAAAAAGAATTTAATATTGCCCGAATACTTGCAAAAAATTTAGAATATGATTTTAATATAAATATTCCAGAATCTGAGATAGGGTTTATAACTTTTCATCTTTTGGGATCAAAAAAAAGAGAAATAAAGAAAACATATATATCAGATTATGATAACACAAGAATTATGGCAGAACAAATGTGTAAAATAATAGATGATTATTTTAAAATAGATCTAATAAATGATCAAGAGCTAATAAATGGCCTTTCACTTCATCTCGATGCGGCAATAAATAGAGTTAAGTACAACTTACCATTGAATAATCCATTGCTTGATGAAATAAAAACCAAATATGAAGAAATTTATAAAGCATCTGAAATTGCTTCGAAAGTCATATTTACCAATTTTGAAAATGAAATAGCGGATGATGAAATTGGATATATTGCACTTCATTTTGGTGCTGCTATAGAAAGAAATTATACATATAATTTCGATAAATTAAAAGTGTTGCTCGTTTGTTCAAGCGGTATAGGAACAACAAATATTCTTAAAAGCAGAATAAAAAATATATTTGGTGAAGATATAGAAGTATTAGATACTATTTCATATGTTGATATACCGAACTATTTTTTAAAAGATGTAGACATAGATTTAATAATAACAACTATTTCAATAGAAGAAGAGAACATAAAAATTCTAAAAGTAAATCCTCTTCTACCTGAAAAAGAAATAATAGAGATAAAAAACATATTAAATAAAAGAAAAAGAGTTTTAAAGAACAAAAATGATTTTAATAAAATAGATTCAAAAAAAATAATCAATATAATAAAAAAATATTTTAATATCGATAAAGACTTAGAAAAAAATATAAAAAAAGATATAGACAATGAAATAAATAAAAAGAAAATATTAAAAAATGAAAAAAATTTGAATTTTGGCCTTGAGCATTATATAAGTTTAGATACGATAAAAATAACTAATAAAATACTTTCTTGGGAACAATCAATAAAATATGCCGGTGAAATACTTTTAAAAAATGATAAAATAAATAAAGAATATATACAAAAATCTATAGATATAATAAAAGAAAAAGGACCATACTCAGTCATATCACCAGGTATAGCTTTGATTCATGCATCTCCACAAGATGGAGTATTAGAAACGGGGTTTTCTTTTTTAATTTCAAGGCAAGGTGTAAAATTTAATTCTAAATATGATCCTGTATATTTTTTAATAATGCTTGCAGCAAAGGATAAAATAAGTCATTTAGAAGCACTTGGCGATTTAATAAAAAGTATGAATGATGATGATTTTATCAAAAAACTTTTAAATTCAAAAAATAAAAATGATGTTTATAATTATATCATGAGACATAAAAATGATTTACTTTGATAACATAAATAAATATAAATTAATCATCACTTAAATCAAATTTGTTAAAATTTATATGTACAAAATATAGTATAAAGGATGATGAAAAAAATGAATTTAATTGCAGATTTACACATGCATACATTAGCCTCAGGTCATGCATACAATACTTTGATGGAAATGGTAAAAAAGTCGGCTGAAAAAAAATTACAAGTAATAGCAATTACAGATCATGGACCACAAATGCCTGGTGCATCGCATGAATACTATTTTGGAAACTTATTAATATTGCCAGATTATATATATGATGTTAGAGTTTTAAAAGGATGTGAAGCAAATATTTTAAATGATGGAAGTTTAGATTTGCCAGAATATAGACTTGAAAATCTTGAATTTGTAGCGGCGGGTATACATCCAGAAGCTGAATTTGATTTAACTGAAAAGAAAGATATAACAAAATCTATGTTGGCTACGATAAACAAAAGTTATGTTAAAATGATTACACATCCAGATAATCCAAAGTTTCCAGTAGATTTTGACGAAATTTCTCATGCGGCATATGAAAATAATGTGATTCTTGAATTAAATGCAGGATCTTTTGATAAATTTAAAATTGGTAGAAGAGGTGTTGAAGAAGTAACTTTGAAATATCTTCAAGCCATAAAAAAATACAATGTAAAAATTTCTATAAACTCTGATGCACATTATATAGATGAAATAGGTAGAACATCGGGATTAGAGAAACTTGTTCAAAAAGTTGGTATAAAAGAAGAAAATATATTAAATAATAATAAAGAAAGACTTTTAAAATATTTAAATTTAAAATAAAGAGTTTCCAATTAATTTGGAAACTCTTTTTATAAAATATAAAAAATATATATCGCATATAAGGATATGAATATAAAACCTTCAACTTTAGAAATTTTTTTATCATTTATTGAGAATATAAATAAAATAAAAGTTATACCAATTGAGATTATTGTATCTGATATCAAGTTAAAATTTACTGATGAAATTGAAGAAGCAATTCCAAGAACAAACAATATATTGAAGATATTACTACCCAGTATATTTCCAACAGCTATATCATTCTGACCTTTTAGAGCTGCAACTATAGAAGTTACCAGTTCTGGAAGAGATGTTCCTATAGAAACTATTGTCAAACCTATAATTTTTTCAGATATTCCAATATTTTTTGCTATGATAACCGCATTATCTACTGTAAATTTACTTCCAAATATTATACATACTAAACCTATAATAGTAAAAATTAGACTTTTGATGATACTATATTGTTTTATTTCTTCTTGATTATTATCTTCTTTTGATATTTCAAATAAATAATTTATGAATATGATCATGAATAATAAAAGAATTAAACCATCAGTTCTTGATATTATTCCATCTATACCCATTAAAAGCATTACTAAAGATATTAAAAACAAAAATGGAATTTCTTTTTTTATAGTATTTTGTTTTATATTTAATGGTTTTATAAAAGCTGTTATTCCAAGTATTAATAGAATGTTTAAGATATTACTGCCAAGAACATTAGAAGCAGCTATATCACTGTTCCCCTGAATTGCTGCTATAGTACTAACAAAAGCTTCAGGAGCACTTGTACCAATAGCTGCAATTGTAAGTCCTATTATTATAGGCGGTATTTTAAATGAATAAGCTAATGAAGAAGAACCATCTACAAATTTATTGGCACCAAAAACTAAAAGTATAAAACCAAAGATTAGCAATATAAAAGGTATCAATTTATCCCTCCATTAATAAAAAAGTATTTAAATTTATTATACAGTAATTTCATTAATTAAATACCATTTAATATTAAATTATGATAAAAAAATAAGCCAAAAGGCTTATTTTTTTATATTTTTCTTATCATCTCTTCAAATATATGTCTCATATCTTCTTTATCTATTCTATCAAAAGCTTCTGCATATGATTCAATTCTTTTTCTGGTTTTTTTTAACATGAGATACACCTCCCTCTTAGATGTGTCTTATGAATTCCCAAACAATTTCTCTATTAATATCAAGTCTATCCAATACTCTGATGTTTTTTCTTTTTTCTTTCATATCAATTCCTCCCTCTGTTTTTAACTTTCATAAGTATTATATCAATATTTTTAAATAAAGTCAAGCTAAAATTTAAAATAATTTATTTTATTTTTAATATTCTTTATTTTTTTTAATTTTTATTTTAAAAAAATTAAAAAATAGAATACAAAACTAAATAATTTTAATATTATTATAAATAATGAAGTTATCTTTTTGTCAAGCTTGAAAATAATTTAAAAATGTAAATATTATGAAACATTTGAAGTTAACTCCATAATAAAAGATAGTATTTCATCAGAAAATGAAATACTATCTTTTATTTTTTAATAGCTCTAAAGCTGTTAATAATCCAGTATAAGAATAATTTAAAAAATATATATTATATTTTTCAGGATTATATTTAAAATTTTTGAGGTTCTCATTGTATATTTTCAATTCTTCGAATTTAGCATTAAAAATTTTTTTATATTCTTCCCAAAGTTCTATATCACTTTTTAAGGGAATTTCTTCTATTAATCTTTTTATATTATTATCTTTAATCAAACCATATTTTTCTTCATACAATGATTTTATAAAAGGACTTCTAAATTCATTACTTAATTTTTGTTTTATTGTAGAAAAATTGTATATAAAATCTTTTATATAGTTTTCTGAATGGTCTAAATTTATATTATTATATAATTTTTTTATACAGTCTTCGATTTCTTCCTTTTTTGCATTTTTATCCATTAATTTTAAATGTATTAGTTTTCTTTTTGCATCATTTAAGTCCTGTTCTGATAATTCATCTTTTATAAATTTAATTTTTGTATTTTTTAATTTTTTAGTATTGTTTAAAGAATTTTCTATATCAATTTTTTGAATTTTTTTGAATTTTATTAATATTATTATATAGAAAATTATATCATTTATTGTCCAATCATAAGGTTTGTTTTTTAATGTTTCAAATAAATCAAATAAGGTATTTTCATTAAATAATCTCAAAGTTTTATATTCTATGGTATTTGTATTTATACATTCATTTTTAAAATATTCAGGATAATTCTTTATTATTGTTTGATTTTCATGATTTTTTATATATATTATATCTTTTTTCTTTTTTTGAGTATCAAGACTTTTTGAATAGGCTGTTTTATATACTAAATTATTTATAAAATTTAGAATTTCTTGTTCGAAATCTTTTTTTATAAAAAAACTTTTTTCTTTATAATAATATATTTCAGATGATTCAAAAAGTTTTTTAAGATTTTTTTCGATTTTATTTTCATAGTATTCTTTTATTTTTGATATATAATTAATTTCTTTTTCAATATTTGATTTTTCTTCAAAAATCAAAATTTTGGTGAGTTTGTTCAAATCTTTTTCAATATTTTTTTCTTTTTTTAGAATTATAAAGATTTCATCATCTGTTTCTAGAATTTCTTTATAATTTAATTGTTTTTTATCATTTAAAATAGTTATCATTATATTCTTTTTTTTGTTTAAAGCTGTTGGAGAATTGTTTATGATTAATTTCTTTTTTTTACCATTTTTTGAAGTATAATATAAATTTGAAAATATTTTTTCATAACTTTTTAAAAGAGTTTTCTCCTTTTTTTTCATTAATAAATATTCATCATTTATTTTATTTATTTTTTTATTTATTTTTAGTTCATAGTCATCAAATAAAATAATTTCTTTTTCTTTTAATATAATTAATTCTTCAGATTCAATTTTTTTTAGTTTTTTCATTATATCAATTTTATGATCTATTAGTTTTTTTGTTATATTATTTATAGTTAATTTAGTTAGGGTATCTATATTTAATTTATTATTGTATAGAATTAGAGTTTTCAATATATTTTTTTCTAATTCATCATCTCTATTCAAAATTTTTTTATATTTATCTGTATCTTTTATACTTTCAAAAAAATCGTATATACATATTTGCCTCGTTAAAATATCATTTTCAAATCTTTTTAAAGTTTCATAAATTATATTGATGAGACTTCTATTAGAAATATTTTGAATTATATTTGGAAGTATTTTTAAAATTTCGGGTTTTAAAGGATGAATTTGTTCAAAAAAATTTAAGTTTATTTCATCTTTTAAGATTTCTAAATCTGAATTAATTATTATATTTGAATTGTATTTTTCATATAATCCTTTCATAGATATATTTTTCTTGAGAAGTCTTTTTATTATTACTTGTTCAATATCTTCATCTTTTATATGTATTATATTTTTAATTCTATCTGCAATACTTTTAATTTTTTCTATTTTATAAGGGTTTGATTGAGATATAAATATAATATATTTATCTTTTGATATTTCAAATTGATGTATGATTCCTTGTATTTCTAAAGAATTTAAATTAGATGATTTTATAAACTGTTCTATTTCATCTATTATTAATAAGAGTTTATTGTCTTTTATTAAAGAGTTTATAAAAGTATCTAAATTTCTTGTATTATCGGAAACATCATCAAATTTATTTTTTATATTTAAAGTATGAAGTAATTCATTTATTATTATTTGACTTAAATTTAATTTTGAATTTGCGTATAAAGAAAGATCTATTTTTACAACTATAAAGTTTTTATTTGATTTATCTATTAGACTTTTTAGCTTTTTAGATTTTATATTATTTTTGTATTCTACATTTAAACCAAATTCTAATATATAAGAAATTATTTTTGCAAAATGAGTTTTTCCAGAACCATAATTTCCATATATCCAATTTCCCACAATATTTGAATTCAATCCTTCAAAAATTTTTATCATTGAATTTTCAATATTTTCAGTAAAGATATAAGATTTTAAATTTTCTGTATCATATTCTTCTGAAAGTTTTATTATAGTTTCAATTTTATTATTAAAATTATAAGTTAATATGTCCTTTATTTTTTGCATCGTATCTCTCCTAATTTTATTTTTTCAGATATATTATACTATTTCAGGGCATATTTTGATATGTTTTTAATATTTATATGGAAAAAACCCGGAAAATTCCGGGTTTTATATTTTTAAAAAGTATTTTTCAATATAATCCCATCTTTGTTCATTATTCATTTCTGTTTCAAAGAATTCTGTCATTATATTTTTTTGTTTTTCAATGTTTTCTTTTAATTCTTTAGCTTTGGTAATTTTAAGTTCTTCTGGGAGTTCATCCATTTTTTCATATATTATTATACCATTTTGTTCGCCTTCGGTTTGTATTTCAGCCTGATGTAACATTTCAAGTATACTGGCAATTATTACAGATGGAGATGAATTTACATTTTGAATATCTATTATCATATCTCTTTCAAGTGTATTTTCTGAATAAGAATTTTCAAATATTTTTAATATATTCTCTCTTATATGAGGAGCTATATTTTTATTATATCTTAAATTGAGAAAATTATTTTTATTAAAGTATGCAAAAGGCATTTCATTTTCTTTATTATCTATAAAAAATGAAGAGAATATTCTGGTTATTTTTGAAGTTATTTCGGTTTTTGATTCATTTATCCATTCTAATTTATCATAATTTTCTCTTATATATTTTTTTAGATGATTTTCTACTGTTTGTTGTTTAACTTGACCACTTAATAGATTATCTTCTCTATCTTCTAATAAGAAAGCATTAAAAAAATCTATAACTTTTTCTAAGGTTTCTTTTGATTTTTCATAATCAAAAATTTTTAGTTTATAATATATTTTAGGTGAAACATTTTTACCAAAAAAATCTTCATTATTTCCCCAAAAAAAGTTATAAATGAACTTTTGATAAGATATATCCGGATAATTATTTTTTAGGAATTCCTTTACATCAAGTTCGTAAAAATTTTGTAAAATTTTCTTTTCATTTCCCATATAGTTAAAATCATTTTTAAAAGTTTCATTTGGTATATGCTTTATTTCTTTTACTTTTTTTTCTACAATATCTGCATCATATTTTAAAATTCCAAAATATAATTTTTGATTTCCTTCAAATATTTTTTTTAAGATTTTTTTGTTGAAATTTCTTTCTAATTGCCTTTCTACAATAAAAAGGGCTGAACGACTTTTTTGTATGGATGATGAACTTGATTCACCATTAAAAAGATGAGATATATCTCCAGAAGAAATTCTGAATTGTTTGTTTTCTGTTTCTTCTGCTCTTTTTTTTATAGCTTTATATGTATGTTCTAATTGCCATTTTGCTGGAATTGCTGATTTTTCAAGTTTATTAGAATCTTTTATTGATTTTTCATTGTAAAAAACAGTTGCTTTTGATTTATCACCATCTCTACCACTTCTACCTATTTCTTGAATATAATCTATTAATGAGTTTGGTAGTTTGAAATGTATTACTTCTCTAACATCAGGTACATCTACACCCATTCCAAAAGCTTTTGTTGCTATTACAACTGTAAGATTTCCAGATTTGAATCTTTCTTGAATATTCTTCCTTTCATTGGATGAAGTATCGCCTGTTAAATATCCAACTTTTTGTAGCTCATATTGAATCTTTCTTTTAAATTGATATACATGACTTTTGAATGGACAATAAACTATTGTTTTTATTTTATTTTTTATATTATCTTTTATTCTTAGTATTATTTTTTCATAAAGATACTCAGTGAAAGATCCTTTTATATCATCTATTTTTATTATGTTAAAATCTATATTATCTCTTCTATAATTTGTTATTATAATTTCTGGATTTCTTAAATTTAAATATTCTTTAATTTCATTTACAGTATCCAATTCGCCTTTATATATAGCAGTTGCAGTTAAAGCAAGTTTAACATATCTATGATTTGAAAGTTCTTGTAAATCTTCTAGATAATCTCCTAAATAACCATAATCTGCTCTAAATGTATTTCCCCAAGAATTTACGACATGAGCTTCATCTATTACGAATAGTCCTATTTGTCTGTTTTTAAATATTTCATTTACTGGATTATTAGCTAAAAATTCTGGTGATACATAAACTATAGAAGTTTTTCCAGATTGAATATTTTCATATATTATCTTTCTTTCTTCATAAGTTGTATCTGAATTTATTTTTTCCACAATATCCCCAAATTCTTTATTTGATTTTAATGTTTTTATCTGATCATTCATAAGTGTTTTTAAAGGGTCTATTATAATAGTCATTAAATTCATATCATGAAGAATTCTTCCAAGCATTTGATATATTAAAGATTTACCACCACCAGTTGAAGCTACGAACATCATATCTCTTGGAGTTTCTTCTGAATATAAAAGTTCATTTAAAACAAATTTAATTATATATTCCTGAGATATTTCTTCTTTTTTCAAATTTTCAGAGTATATTTCAAAACTTCTAAAATCTTCAAAATTAAAGTATTTTATCAACTTTTCTTTTAAATTCATATTTTCTATATTATTATTAAATTTCAAAGTTTTACCTCCCATTTTATATATTAATAGTTATTGTATTTATTTTTTGAATATTTTTTTCTATTCCATCATCGAAATTTATATTATCTATTTTTATCTTTTCAATATTCTTTTTAAATTCATTATATTGAGATATCAATTCTTCTTCTTTTTTTGTAATAGAAACTTTATTTTTTAATTTTTCAATAGATTCATTTATATATATTTTATTTATCATAGAAAGAGTATTTTTTTCAAAAGAAAAATAATATAAAAATATTGTTATATCTAGATTTTTATTTCCTATGGGAATTATTAAAGGTCTTTTTTTGTATAATTTTTTATGAAAAACCATAAAATCTGTTTTTAAGTAATTCACCAAGTTTTTTTCAAAAATATCTATGAATAAATCATTATTTAAAGATGTTTTTGATATTATATATTTTTCAATGGAGTCGATATCTTTTGTGTTTTTTTCAATACTACAAAAACCAAAATTTAAACTTTTTAAATATTTTATTATTAATTTATTTATTTCAAGAGATAATAAATTTTTTATTTCAAAAGATTTTTTTGATAATTTTTTTTGATTTTTGCAAATGATATTGTACACATTTATCGGATTTGTTTTACTTTTTATTGCACTATATTTTATAGAATTTATATAATCAGATCTAAATTTTTTTTCATAATTTTTAATTATAATGTCTTTTGAAAAATTTTTATTTTCATATTTTATATTTTTATGGATCAAATCTTCTAATTTTTCTAAATCATCTTCATGTATTTTAAATTCATTCAAATATTTTTTATTTATATAATTTTTAAATTTTGGTAGTTTAAAATTATCTATTACAGGATATTTAATGTATGAGAACCCTTCTGATGAATATATGTTTTGTAAATCTTTTTCATCAAGATTATACGATTCGAATATTATTTCATCTATTAAAGATTCACTTAAAGCCATATAAGAATCGAGAATATTTTTTTTATTTATAAAGGTTGAAAGTTCTTCATAGACATTATTTTTAAGGTTTAAATCATATTTATCATCATAATGAGATTCTATTGGAATATGTTCTGTATTTTGTTTCATTATTAATATATTTATTTTTGATAATAAAATTAATTTTTCTCTGATTTCAGTATTTTTTAATAATTGGGGACTTATTGGTAGATTTTTTAAGTCTCCAACTTCCAAATCAACACTTCCTGCTATGAATTTGTACAAATAAGAGGATAATTTTGAATTTAACAAAGCTAAGAATACGAATATATCTTCTTCATTTTTAAAAAACAAACTACTTCCTTTACAATCAAATATGTTGCCTTTCGGAAGATATCTAAATGTAGAGCCTTTAGATGTTGTCATTGAATATGTAATACCTTCTTTGAAATAGTATTTTTCATTTGGAAGATGATTACCATTTAATTTTAATTCCCTATAACTGTTCTCATCATAAGATATTAGCCACCAAAGATTTCCATACCATTTTTTATGAGGGCCACCTTTTACGTAATTTACCCATTTATCATTTAAATTTGCAATTTCCCAATTATATCTCAAGAATTTTTTATTGTTTCCAGTTGCTACTCCTTGTCTTATATCACATATATTTTTTAGAGGTTTGAATTTAAAAATATTTCTGAATTTGTTACTTATCCAGTATACAAAAGATAATGTTGGTATTTGTTTAAAATCACTTTGGCTTATCATATAACTATATAAATCTTCTTTTTTTAAGGCATCTTTTTTATTTTGAACATCTGTTAACTTTATAAATTTTGATTGTGAATTATCATTTTTTGATTTTTTTAATATATACATGGCAGTATCGACAAGGGCATAATCAAATACGCCACCTAAACCAAAATGTACAAATTTATCTATATGAGTATTTTTTATTATAAGATCTCTCGTATCTTTGTAAGAACTTATAAACATAAATGTTTGAGGAGTTATCATTCCAATATATCCATTGTTTTTTACCATTTCGATGTTTTTTGCTATATAGCAACTATATAAATTTTTCTTGAATTTAGCATAGTTATTTTTTATTAAATATTTTAATTCATCTGAATATTCTGATGAATCCGTATAAGGTGGATTCGAAAGTATAATATCATATTTTTGATTCAATATACTAAGACTTTTTCCCGTGTATAAAGAACCCAATAGTTTTAGTTTTTTATTCTTTATTTTATTTGGAGAGAGTATGTTTGGAGTTATATCTTCTGTATATCCGTCTTCAAAAGTTTTTATTTTTATAATTAAATTAGCTATTTGTACCGCTCTTTCATCAATATCAAAACCATAGAGGTTTTTTTCTACTATATTTTTTATAGTTTCATTTAAAGAATAGCCGTTTTCTAAGTATATTTCTTTCAGATATTCATAAGTTCTTATTAGAAAATGACCACTTCCACATGTTGGATCGTAAATTTTAATATTTTCTAAACTCATATTTTTATTTTCTTGTATATATTTTAATAAAGTATTTTCTATTAAATAGTTTATTATCCACTTTGGTGTATAAAATTGAGAATTTAAAGATATATAATTTAAATCATTTTTGTTTAGAGTATTTTCACGTATTTCATCATTATAAAATTGATAGGCCCAACCAAGGAAATCATCTTCATTCCAACAAGTTATTGTTTCAAGTATATCTAAAATTTTTATTATGGCATATCCACTGGGTAAAATTTCAATGTATTCATTAATACTATCTATATCTTTAAAAATAAAATTACATTCTTTTATGGCATCTTTATAAGCTTGTAAGACTATATCTTCAAATTTTTGATCATCTTCTTTTCTTATCAAATTATAATAATTTGAATCTTTTTTTAAGTATTCTTCTGCAAGTATAAATTTTTCTTGTAGTATTTTTATACAGAGTATAATATTTGTGTGAGTAAATGTATATTCATTGATATAATTTTCTCTTCTTTTTATTTTCTCATCATATATCGAAAGAGTTTGTTCTATGTCATTTTTTAATATATTTTTTATTTGGTTTATTTGTTTATTTATTTTTAAACTCATCATTTCCTCCGATACTAAAAATCCGGCATATTATACTGCCGGATTTATTTTTTTATAGAAAATTTATCTATGATTTCATTTATAGGAGTTATTTCATAAGGATATAAAGGATCTTCAACTTTACCAACAGCATATACTGTAAAATCTATTCTATCTTGATATACATTAACTTCTACAAAATTTAGTTTCTTCAATTCATGCATTACATGCCAATCAAGAGGTTTTGCATTATGCTTTTGATTTAATTTTGCTCCACCGCCTCCAGAGGTTATATACATTATATTATCTTTATAATGTCTTTCATAAGCATGTAAATGACCATTGAATACAGCATCAACACCATATTTTATGAACAATGGCTCCCAATATTTTCTATTATAATGGCCTTCGGGTAAATTTTCTTCCATAGGTCCATATTCTGTTCCGGTAGTCCAGAAAGGATGATGATATGCAACAAATATAAAATCTTTATTTTTATTTGTTTTTAAATCATTTTCAAGCCAAGATAATTGCTCTTTAAATTTAGGATTTGTTTCTACTACATTTGAATCCAATATTATAAAATGTGAGTTACCATAATCAAATGAATACCATTGATTTTTATAATCACCGCCACCTTCGGGATGTGAAAAAGCTTTATAATATAAAAGATCGTTATATTCATGATTTCCCAAAGCTGTATAATAAGGTATCTTTGATATTAAAGGATTGGCTGCTTTAAAAAAACCTTGCCACATCTTTTCATCATGACCTTTTTCAACATTATCCCCTGGCTTTACTATAAACTCTGGATTTATTCCAGAATTTACTATGCTATTGACAACATATTCATGTCTTTTATCAAATATTTGTGTGTCTCCATATACTATAAAAGTATAGTTTGAGATAATTGATGGTTTAGTTTTAAAAGTTTTTATAGCTGAAAAAATTTCATTTTTTGTAAAAGTATCTTTTATATTCACTATATAGTTATATTCTTGATTTGGCTCTAAATCTTTAACTTCTACATGATTTATTAGATTAGGCGTATTTATTTCATATGTTTTTATTTTTTTATTATTTGAATAGATATTTAATTGTGATTTTGCAGGAAATTCAGTTTTAAAGTTTATAGTTATTCCATCTTTTGTTTGATTAGTTAAATAAGGTTGATACAAAAATCTATTTTCTGATAAATTTAAATCTATTTCAAAAAATTTTTTTAAAGCTACTTTATCAGATTTTAATTCTCCGATTTCAACTTGTGTAAAATATTCGTTTTTATCGGTATAAAAATTTATAATCCCATTTTCATCAGTGAATCCAAAAGAAATTAAAGTCCCTATTTCGTTTTCTCTCAAATAAACAGGCAAGAGTCCAGCTTTTTTACCTGTGTTTAAACTTATCTTGCCCTTATAAGTGTCATAAGTAATTTTATTTTTTTCATAATAAAATTTTTGAATATCAGCAATATTTTTTTCTACTCTTATAAATCTTGTGAAAGTAAATTCTTCCATAGGATTTATTTTTTTATATGCTGGAGATGAAAATAATCTATTATTGTTTATAACAAGTTTTTTAATATCTCCAGTTGTTTCTGGAAAATATCCAATTGCATAAACACCATTTTGCATCATAAAAATTAAGTCATCGTTTATTCTCGAAGATGTATAGTATGGCATCTCTTTTTGATAATCTATAGTTTCCGTAAATTTTAAAAGTTGTGACTTATTAGATATATTTTTTATTTTTGTTTTAATCCATAAATCGCTATCTGTCATGTAGTATACAGTTTCTGTATAATAAGTTGAATTTTTTGATATTACTTTTATACCTTCTTTTACATTTTCGATCTTATTTATTTCAAGATCATTTTTTGAGATAAAGTAATTATGATTATTGAATAGATCTTTTTCTGATGCATTGGCTCTGAAGTTTTTTATGAAACCAGGTTGTTCAGAGTCTATTCCACCTATTACAACTGTAAACTTCTCATTTTGTAAAAAATAATTTCCAGTATTTAATAACTCACCCTTAGTGGTTATAGAAAAAGATATAACAGAAATTACTAAAATGACTGCCATTAAAAGTATTTTCTTCATTTATAACCCCCCATATAATTTATTTTTATTTCCAATATATTATACTATATATATATTTATATAACATTAATTTCTATTGCTTATTTTAAAATAATTTTATAAGATTTTTCATCTATACTTTTAATTTTTGAATTTGGATAAAAATATATTGAGGCTAAATATATATGACTTATAACTATACCTAAGTCTATATAATTTATATTTCTTATATTATTTTTATTAAATTTGATATTGATTTCATCTGGAGTATAGACTTCAAAGTACCAAGGCTGTTTGTTTACTGCTGAAGGGGCCCATCTTCCAGCTTCGATTATTTTCATTATCTGTGGAGTTTGAATGGATTTTATTTTTGCTATTTCATTTATGCTTTTTCTTTTTTGAGATTTTAAAAAGAAATTCAAGATTTTTGGGTTTTTATTCTCAGATTTTCCAAAAAACAATGTTGCTGGAGAATTTTCTTCTTTTTTTGTAGCATTCCATAAAGTGTCATATCCATATTTTGTAAGACTTAAAATTATTATTTCACCATAAAATCCGTAAGATACATAATCTTCCAAATTGCATTTTGAAAAAATTTTACCAGTTGAAAAATTACTGTTAGAATAATTCCAATTTAAACTTTTAAACGGAGTTATATTTGGAATACCTTCTAATATTTTTTCAATATTTATTGTATCATCTTTTTTAAGGGGTTTTTGCAAATATTTTCTGGTTGATTTTCTTTTTTCTATCAAATCGAATATTTCATTTTCAAACATAATTATCACCTTTTTTAGAAATTTTAAGAATTTTATTATATTATAATTATATTTCACAATATAAAAAGAATATTAAAGATATTTAAAGATTGTTTTGGATTAATAATATGATATCATAATTATGAAGTGAATTTTTTAATTTAAAAATTAATTATACGACAACGATTTCATTTTATACAAAATTAAGGAGGAGATAAAATGAACGTTTTTATAATAACTGGTGCATCAAGAGGGTTAGGCGAATCAATAGTAAAAAATCTCATGAAAAATGAAAATGAAATAATATGTATATCTCGAACAGTTAATAAAGATATAATAGAATTGGCACATGAAAAAAATGTGCGTGTTGAATATATAGATTTTGATTTAAATGATATTTATAGAATAGAAGAGTTATTTGAAGAGATATTTGAAAAAATAGAAATATCTAAAACAGAAAATTTGTATTTAATAAACAATGCAGGAGTTATAGTTCCTATAAAACCTATGGGAAAGATAGAAAATGAAGAGATTATAGATAATGTTAAAGTCAATATGATAGCACCTATTTTGATGACAAATGTATTTTTGAAAAAAACAAAAGAAATATATATAAATAAAGTTGTTTTAAACATATCTTCTGGAGCAGCTGTAAAACCAGTTTATGGTTGGGGTGCATATTGTTCCTCCAAATCTGGATTGAATATGTTTTCTCAAGTTTCAGCTTTAGAACAGGAAAAAATAGGAACGAATACAAAAATAATTTCATTTGCACCTGGAGTTGTAGATACTTCTATGCAACATAAAATAAGAAATTCTAGAGAAAAAGATTTTATAGATGTAAAAAAGTTTATAGATTTGAAAAATAATGGTATACTTTTAACACCAGGAATGGTAGCTTCAAAAATAGTAGAACTTTTAATAGAAGATGAACTTGAAAATGGGGGAGTATATCATATAAATGATTTTCTTCAATGAAGCCATTAATAAATGGCTTTTTCTTATTTAAAAGCAGGAGGTTATAAAATGATAGGACTTATATGTGAATCTGCTACAGATACTCCATTTGAAGTGCTTGAAAAGGACTATGTTAGATGGGTATCTCTTAGAGTGATCTTAGGAGAAAAAGAGTATAGAGATGTTTTGGAGATAAGTCAATTAGAAGTTCTTAAATTTATGGAAACAGACATTCCGAAAACATCTTTACCGAATTATAAAGATACTTATGATGCCTTTGAAGATCTCATAAAAAAGGGGTATGAAGAAATTTTTGCTGTTACAATATCTTCTGGAATAAGTGGAACATATAATTTATTTGAAAATATTGCATTAGAAATGAGAAAAAAGTATTCTGTTAAAATAAAGATCATAGATTCAAAAAATATTTCTATAGGAGCGGGAGTAATAGTTTATAGGATTTCTGAATTAATAGATATGGGAAAAGACTTTGAATATATACAAAATGAGATGGAGAAAATTGTAGGAGAAAAAACTAATGTATTTTTTCTCGTTCCAACATTAAAGTATTTGAAAGCAAATGGGAGAATAGGGAAAGTTTCGGCTTCTATAGGAACATTTTTAAACATAAAACCAATAATATCTGTTAATAAAGAAGGTATGTATTTTGATGTAGCAAAATCAAGGGGAATGAAAAGATCTGTTGAAAAACTTTTAGAAGTTTTTCAAAAATGGGTTGGAAATAAAAAAATAAATGCTGTTGGAATATATAAATCAGGAAATTCGGATCAGACGAATGAATATGTTCAACAAGTAATAGATGAAATAAATAAAATGAATCCAAATAAAGTATTTGTTGGAGATATATCTTCTGTTGCATTGGTACATACTGGAGATGGGCTTGTTGGTATAGCGGCAATATTGTATTAAAATTTTAAAAATTAACCAATTGTTTTATTTATTTATATATATATGAATTCTATTTTTAACTATTTTATGTTTTATTTGTTATTTCTTACAAAAGTTGTATAAGTCCGATTAAAGCTTGATTTTAATGATTAAATATGATAAAATTTCAATATAAAGTTTTTATATACATTTCCTAGGGGGTGTTTTAATGAATAAGAAAGAACTTATTTCCGCATTGGCTGAAAAAATTGGAGTATCAAAAAAAGACGCTGGAACATATTTAGATTCATTTGTAGAGATTGTATCTGAATCTTTAGAAAATGGAGAAGAAGTTAAATTAGTTGGTTTTGGAACTTTCTCTGTATCTGAAAGAAAAGCAAGAAAGGGAGTTAATCCTCAAACAAAAAAACCAATAGAAATTCCAGCAAGAAAAGTACCTAAGTTTAGACCAGGTAATGAATTAAAAGAAAGAGTAAAGTAATATATAAAGGTAAGGAGGAGAAAACCTCCTTATTTTTTTATATAAATTTGACAATATATATATGAATTTTTAATCATTTTTATGTAGACTTATATGATACGATTCGTAAACTAGGAGGGATAAAATGAAAGAAGTAGACAAAATAGATTTTTTTACATTAAATGATGAAGAAGGAAATGAACACCATTTCATGTATATAGATACTATTGAAGTTGATGGTAAAAATTATTGGATATGTGATGAAGCTTTTCCAGATGAAAATGGTGAAGAAATAGTTATAGGTGATTCTGTAGTATTTAGAATACAATCAGATGGTGAAGATACAGTTCTTGAATCTATAGAAGATGAAGAAGAATATGAAAAAGTATGTAATATTTGGGAGAAACAAATTGAAGAAATAGACTTTGAAGAGGGAGATTTTGATCTTCTCGAAGTTGAAGAAAAAGAGGAAGAATAAATTATTTGAAGGCATTACATTATGTAATGCCTTTTTTATTTGTAAATATATATAAGAAGATTATGAAGATTATGATACAATTAATTTTAGAACTATATTATAATATGATATTTTTTTGGTGGTGATGTATTTGGCTAAATATAATAAAGCTTTATTTATAATCATTATTATTATATTTTATAGTATTTTATTTTCAGAGAATTATAATGTTATAATATCAGATTATTATCCTGATGTTTTTTATATTGAAGGAAATAGAACTGGATTTGCAATAGATCTTTTAAATGAAATTGAAAATAAAACATCACTTACATTCAACATAGAAAGTTATGATTGGATTGAAGCTTATAAAAAATTTATGGAAGATGATAAATATGATGTTTTAGGTTTTATAGTTCCAAATGAATATAGAAAAGAAATGTTTGATTTTTATACTCCTGTTCATACGATTACTTCATTTTTAATGACTTTAAATGATGATGAAATTGATTATGAAAATTTAAAAGATGAAAAAATTTCTGTGATAAAAGACAGTTTTTTATACGAAGAATTAAAAAAAAGAGGATTTAAAAATATTGTTGAAGTTAATAGTAATGAAAAAGCTTTGGAGTATTTAATATTAAAAAAAGTTAGAGCTTGTGCAATTGAAGATGAAAGGACTATAGAAAAATATATTATAGAAAACGATTATAGATATAAACTTAGATATTTAGAAGAATTAAATACATATCCTATTACTTTTGTGAGTAGAAAAGATAAAAAAATAAAAATATTTGATCAAGAGTTAAAAAAAATTTTAAAAAGTGAAGAATATTATGAAATATTTAGAAAATGGCTTGGAATAGATTATTCGATGGCTTTGGAAACACAAGAAAAAGTAAAAGTGTATTATTTTATATTTTTAATAATAACTTCTGTAATAATTATAATATTAGTGCTTTTATTCATAAAATTAAAAAATACAAACAATAAAATACTTAATAAAAATAAAGTGATAACAGAAAGCTTTATAAGAGAAAAAGAATTGAAAGAACAAATGAATATATACTCAGAAAGATTGAAAAATATATATAAAATTTTTTATAATTTTGATTATAAAAAAAATATAGATCTCATACTTGATTATTCTATAAAAGAAATGGTTAAATTAGTTCCTGAAGCTGAAAAAGGTTCAATAGCCCTCATAAAAAATAATATTTGGAAGATAAAAGCCGTCAGTGGATTTCCAAATAGAGCACTTGAAGCTTGGATGCCTATTGAATCAGCTGTAAAAGTTAGCAATCATGTTAAACAAATTAATAATTTAAAAAGATATAATAATAGTCAAAACATACCTTTAGAAACTGAAAATATATTCAAAGAAATAGGCTCTTATGATATTAAATCTACTATTTTCATAGATCTTTTAGATGATAATAAGTTTATAGGTTCTATTTCCTTAAATTCTAATGAAGATATAGAATTTTCACAAGATTCCAAAGAATATCTTGAAATTTTTTCTAAGTTTATAGAAATATTTTTAAACTTAAAAAGGAGAGAGGAGCAGACATTACAAGCATACAAATATTCTCTAAAAAAACTCACCATAGTAGCAGAAAAATTTGATTATGAAACTTCTGAACATATGGGAAGAATATCATTTTTGAGTTATGAACTTTCTAAAGAGATGAATTTTGAAGAAGAATTTTGTAAAAAGATAAGGGAATATTCATTTTATCATGATATAGGAAAAATATTAATACCTATAGATTATTTAAGAAAGGATGGCAAGTTGAACTCTGATGAATGGGAAATTATAAAAAATCATACAATTTATGGAGCGAATATAATAGGTAATTCAGAAATGTTAAAAATAGCTAAAAATATTGCTTTATTTCATCATGAAAAGATGGATGGTACAGGTTATCCAATAGGATTGATGGGAGAAGAAATACCTATTGAAGCCAGAATAGTATCTGTTGTAGATGTATACGATGCTTTAAGATCCAAAAGACCTTATAAAGAAGCATTTAGTCATGAAAAAAGTATAGATATACTCATTAATGGTGATGAAAGGACTAAACCAGAACATTTTGATAAAAAAATTTTAGAAAAGTTTATTGATATAATAGAAAAAAACAAAGATTTATATGATAAAAAAGAGTAGAAAAATCTACTCTTTTTTTAATATTATAAAATTATTGTAATTATTATCATTTAAATCATCATCCAGATAAATATTAGTATATTTATCTAAATTTTTAGATACTTTTTTTGTATTTGGATCTATTTTTAAGAGTTTTTCAATCTCTTCATCTTTTAAATTTAAAATTCTTTTTCTTATATTTACTGGTATATTCTTTTCCATGAATTCATTTATTTCAATATTTTCATCATTATCATATTTTAAAAATTTTAATAGATTTAGAAAAATTTCTGACGGATAAGCTCCAATTAAACTACCTATAGGTTCAACATTATCATCAAAAAAAATGAATGTTGGAGTACTTCTTGCATTAAAAACACTAAATAATTGTGTATAATTTAAATTATAGTTTTTATAAGTAGTTTTTTTTGAAGAATCTGGTAAAATTTCAACAAAAATATATTCTGTTTTTAGCCATTTTTGTACTTCTTCATTCTTTAAAACTTCATTTTTAAACTTCGTACATGCTGGACATTTATTAGTTGAAAACATCAAAATAAGATTTCTATCCATTAATTTTGAGATCTCTATACCATTATTAAAATCATTTATCATAAAATCTTTTAAAGAATCATTTGAAAAAGAAAATAAAAATATAAATATGAAAGATAAAAAAATTAAAAAGTTTTTATTCATCATTATACCCCCTGTAAAATATTAAAAAAACCTGTACTTATTAAAATTCCAACAATAATCAAAATAGAGCCGCCTATGATTCTGAGGTGTTTTTGCCATTTAGGTTCTCCAAAACTTATTTTTGAAAAAAGTTTACTTATAAAACCACTTAAAAATAAAAATGGAATAGATATTCCAAGCGAATATAAAAATAAAGTTATTGAAGATTTAATAACATTTTCGCTTGTTGCGGCCATTGTAAAAATAGCGGCTAATATTGGACCAGAACAAGGAATCCAAACAAAAGATATTATTATACCCATTATAAATGATGAAACAAATGAATCATTTTTGAATTTTGATAGATTAATATTTGTATTTTTAAAAATTTGAATTTTTAAAATATAAATTATTCCAAATATAATTATCAAAATTCCTCCAAATAAATCTATTAACCATTTATATTTTGCGAATAATAGAGAAATACTTCCCGATATAACCCCAAGAATAGAAAAAAATAAAGATAATCCTAAAAAAAATCCTATACTTCTTTTTATAACTATACGAGGTTTCTTAATATCAGTTATTAAAATACTAAAAAAAATAGGAATTAAAGGTATTATACAAGGGCTTAAAAAAGATATTAAACCTCCAGTAAAAGCTGTCAAATAGGTAACATTTTGTTGTAGGCCAAAATTATTCAAATAATTCCCTCCTCTTTAATATACCTGGTGGTGGTATCAATTATAACATAAAAGGTCATATTATTAAAGTATATGAAAAATATTTTAATTAAATATTTAAGATAACTTTTATTAATCTTTTATTAAATAAAAGGCGTTTTTATAAAATATATTATCTAAGATATAAAAAACTTGTAATATAATTTATTATTTTTGTATTATTTTATATGTATCATAAAAGTGATATAAACAATTATTATGATTTATTATTTATTATTAGAGGTGATGCAAATGAAAGATAAACTCAATTTTTCTAACCCCAAGCTGTCATCACAATATGAATTCATAAAAGTTATGAAGATGGAGAAGGACTCTCAGTATATAAAGAAAATAGCTGAGATAAGAAGAGGTAATACTAAAGATAATGTTGAAAAAAACAAATGAGTTGATAAAATGTATTATGAAGATCCAATTTTAAAATTGGAAGATTTTTCTTTAAATATAGGAAATACTAAGATTTTAAAAAATCTTGACTTGGATATATATCCGGGAGAGATAATACTTCTTTATGGTCCAAGAAATTCAGGTAAATCTTCTTTGCTGAGATCTTTTGTACATTTAAATGAAGAGCTTTATAATAATGTCGAAGGCGTTGGTGGAATATATTTTCTTGGTAAAAGTGTTTTTGATCTCGATAGAAAATATTTGAGATCTCAAATAACTTATTCAGATCCAACTTTTGTTGAAAATCTCAATTTTTTAACTTTAAAAGAGATTTTGAATCTTTCATTGGGTTTAAAGCTAAAAGATATTTCAAAAGAATATTTTTCAATACTTGAAAAACTTGGCATATCTAAAATATTTTCTGATTTGGATAATCTCAAAGAGTATAACTCTTTAAAAAATTGGTCAATAGGTGAGAAAATCTCTTTAATAACTTTTATATCATTGGCGAGAAGGCCAAAAGTTTTTATATTTGATTCTATACTCGACCATTTAGATGATTTTTTATTAGAAGATGTTAAAGATATTCTTTATAGAATAAAAGAAGATAGAACACTTATAATTTCAACAAGAAATTTTTCGCTTTTTTCTGATATAGCTGAAAGAGTTGTTTTTTTAGATGATGGCAAAATATCTTTTGCTGGAAAAACAGAAAGTTTTATAATTAATTATCCAAAATAAAAAGCTGTATTTTATAAATACAGCTTTTTTTAACCTTTTAAGCCAGAACTCACGAGACTTTTTACGAAAAGATTTTGTATCGCAAAAAATATTATTAATGTTGGAATTAAAGCTAAATTCGTTCCCGCCATTATTACACCCCAATTATTTAATCCTTCGGCATCCATGAGCATTTTCACACCAATTTGAACGGTTTTCATGGAATCATCCATAGTTACTATCAAAGGCCATAAATACATATTCCAAGCATAGACAAAATTTATCAAAGCTGCCCCACCGAGCATTGGTTTTGAAAGAGGAATTAATATTTTAAAAAAATATTGCATAGGGCTCGCACCATCTATTTTGGCAGCATCTTCGAGTTCTTTTGGTATTGTCATAAAATGTTGTCTAAATAAAAAAGCATTTGTTGCTGAAGCTATAAAAGGAATTATTAAAGCTAAATAACTGTTTATCCATCCAAGTTTATTCATTATCATGAATAAGGGTAATATCATAACGGTTTCAGCAGGTAAAAATAAAGTTATGAATAAAATACCAAATAAAATCTTTTTACCTTTAAAATTAAAATTAGAAAATGCATAACCAGCAAGGGTTCCTGTGATAAGCTTTCCTATGGTTACGGCAATACCGATCAAAGCTGAATTTAATAATAATCTATCAAGTTTTACTAGTTTTAATGCTTTTATATAATTATCAAAATTTAATTTTTCTGGTAATAATTTTGGTGGATAAGAAAAAACTTCATTTGGACTCATGAAACTCATAGAAAAAGATAAAATAATTGGAAGCATTATTAAAATAGAAATCAATATTAAAAGTATTTCTGATACTATTAAATTCATTTTCTTTCTCGTGCTTATTTTCATAAAATCTCTCCTTATTGATAATGGACTTTATTTTCAACGTTTTTGAAATAAAAGAAAGTTACAACTCCCATTATTATAAACATAATTATACTTTGAGCTGCTGCAGGGCCTGTTTTTTGATAAGTAAAAGCATCTAAGTATAATTTATATATTAGAGTGGTAGTATCTCCTATTGGCCCACCTTTTGTCATGACATCTATTATTCCGAAAGAGTTAAACATTGCAGATGTTATAGTCATAATAACGAGATAAAATGTTATTGGAGAAAGTAAAGGAAATTTAATTTTCCACATTCGTTTCCAAAGATTAGCTCCATCTATTAATGAACTTTCTATTATTGAATCTGGTATAGATTGTAACCCAGCGATATAAAAAATTAAGCTAAATGGTAACATTTTCCAAATACTTCCCATTATAACTGCTATTAGTGCATAAGGAGAAGATGTAAGCCAATCCATATTTAGGCCAAATATCGAATTAAAAAAATAATTTAAATGTCCAACTACTGGATTTAAAAGAAAAGACCATAAAGTACCAGCTATTGCTGGTGAAATAGCATAAGGTGCAAATATAAATAATCTAAAAATTTTAGTTCCTGGTATTTTTTGATTTAATAATTGAGAAAGAAGAAAAGCTATTACGATTGTAAAAAAGACTGTTAAAATAACATATATTAAGGTTATTAGCATGGCATTCAAGTATTCTGGATTAGTAAAAAGGCTTATAAAATTTTTAAATCCAACAAATATTTCTCTATTTCCAAAAGGAGATTGTCTATAAAAACTTAATTTAAAAGAAAGACCTGCAGGCCAGTATATGAAGATTCCTATTATTAATAGTGTAGGAAATAGTAAAATATACGGTATAATTTTTTTCATTTTAATACCCCCTGTAAAAATAGGGCGGGGTTAACCGCCCTTAAAATTTAAAGTTTAATAATAAAGTTCATTGTACTCTTTTATTAATTTAGTTACTTCATCTTCGGCCCATTTTAAAGCCTTTTTATAATCCATTTCATCAGAATTCATCATCTGTATAGCAGTTTCAATTTTATCTCTTGCTTCAGGAAAGACTCCTATTAAAGCTCCATTGGTGTTATAAGTTTGTTTAGATAAAACTAATTGCATAATTGTTGTTAAATAATTAGGATTTTCTGAATAAAATCCTTCGTACATTAAATTTTCTACAGCATCTTTTCTAACAGGGAAATATCCTGTATCTAAATGCCATTTGATTTGTTCCTCTGTTGAATTTAAATATTTTAAGAATTTCCAAGCGGCATCAGTTTTTTCTTTTGAATGACCATCTACAAGCCATAGACTTGCGCCACCTATTATTGCACCACCATCGGGTGCGCCATCTGGTGTAGGTAAAAAGGCAGTACCAATATCATAACCATTTGCTTTTCCTTCTTTTGTAAATGAAGTCACATCTGAAGTTGAGAACATTACCATTGCAGCCTTTCCAGAAAGAAAAATTTGTCTCGCTGCTGACCAATCTTCTTTTTTGGTATTTAACATCAAATCATTTTTTGTCATATCATAAAAAAATTTGAAAACTTTTTGACCTTCTTCATTGTTAAATACAGCTTTTTCCGCTCTTTTAGATCTTCCATTATCATTATCAACTAAAGGGGCATCCTGAGCTGCCAATAGTTGTTCGAATATCCATGAATGTGTAGGCCAAGTTAATCCAGTTCTAATTATATTTCCATTAGAATCTTTTTTTAATAATTTTTTTGAATATTCCATAACTTCTTCAAAGGTTTTTGGAGGTTTGTTGGGATCTAATCCCGCTTCTTTAAAAAGTGTTTTATTATAAAAAAGAACAGCATTTGATGAATTAAAAGGCATGGAATAAAGTTTTCCATCTACTCTATAATAATTTAATACAGAGTTGAGAAAAACTGCTTCATCAAATGTTTTATCTTTATCTATCATATCTTGTATAGGAATTATTATTCCCCCATCGATCATAGATCTTGTTCCTATTTCATAAACTTGAACTATTTGAGGTGCTGTACCTGATTTTACACCAGCTATAAGTTTGTTTAAAGTTTCTTTATAACTTCCAGTGTACTGTGTCTTGACTTCTATATCTGGATTTTCTTCCATGAATCTATCAGCTATAGATTGAATAATTTGAATTCTTTCGCCACTCATTGCATGCCAAAAATCCACTGTTGTTTTTCCAAATATAGATAGAGAAAATAAAACAATAAAAACAATAAAAAGTTTTTTCATTTTTTAAACCCCCTTATTTAATCTTCAAATATTTTACTATGACTTATTTTATATATTTTATAGAAATATTTTGTTTTATTAATAAAAATTAATATAGTATTATAAATATAAATAAAAAGATAATTTTGTATTAATATTATACCATGATATATTGTGAAATTTAATAAAAAAAAATAGGTACGCATTTGCGTACCTATTTCAGAAGGAATTATTATTACATCATTCCGCCCATTCCACCCATTCCTGGGTTTGCAGGCATTTCTGGTTCTTCTTTAGGTTCTTCTGTTACCAATACTTCTGTTGTTAACAACATGGAAGCTATTGATGCAGCATTTTGAACCGCACTTCTTGTAACTTTTGTAGGATCGATTATACCTTTTTCAAACATATTTACAAATTCATCATTCAATGCATCGTATCCGTAAGATGAATCATCTGACTGTAAAATTTTATCTATTATAATAGCACCTTCAACACCAGCATTTTTAGCTATTTGTCTTATAGGAGCATCTAATGAAGCATAAACAACATTGGCACCTATTTTTTGATCACCTTTTAAAGATTCAACAACTTCTTTTACAGCTTCTTTGGCTCTTATTAAGGTTATACCTCCACCGGCAACTATACCTTCTTCAACAGCAGCTCTTGTAGCTGATAAAGCATCTTCAATTCTATGTTTCTTTTCTTTTAATTCGGTTTCTGTAGCAGCTCCAACTTTTATAACTGCAACTCCACCAGCCAATTTTGCAAGTCTTTCTTGTAATGTTTCTTTTTCATAATCAGAAGTTGTGTTTGCAATTTGACCTCTTATTTGTTTTACTCTATCTTCAATAGCTGATTTTTCGCCACTACCACCAACTATTATAGTATCATCTTTTCTAACTCTTATAACATCAGCTGTACCGAGCATTTCAACTGTAGCATCTTCTAAAGTCAAACCGATATCATCTGAAATTACTGTACCACCTGTCAATGTTGCTATATCTTGAAGCATAGCTTTTCTTCTATCTCCAAATCCAGGAGCTTTAACAGCAACAGATTCAAGAGTTCCTCTTAATTTATTTAGTACTAATGTTGATAATGCTTCTCCTTCTATATCTTCTGCAATTATAACCAATGGTTTTCCAGCTTGAGCTACTTTTTCGAGTACAGGAACTATTGATTTTACATTTGATATTTTCTTTTCTGTTATAAGAATATAAGGATCTTTCATTTCAGCTTCCATTTTTTCAGTATTAGTTACAAAATAAGGAGAAATATAACCTCTATCAAATTGCATACCTTCTGTGAATTCAACAAAAGTTTCCATAGATTTAGAATCTTCAACTGTTATAACTCCGTCTTCTCCAACTCTATCCATTGCTTCAGCTATTATATCTCCAATTTCTTTATTGTTTGCAGATATAGAAGCAACATGAGCTATTTCATCTTTTCCTGAAAGTTTTTTACTTACATTTTTAATTTCTTCAACGGCTTTTTTAGTTGCTTCGTTTATACCATTTTTCATCAATATAGGATTAGCACCAGCAGCTACATTCTTTAGTCCTTCAGAAATCATAGCTTGAGCGAGTACTGTTGCTGTAGTTGTACCATCACCAGCAATATCATTAGTTTTTGAAGCAACTTCTTTTACTAATTGAGCTCCTAAATCTTCAAATTTATCTTTTAATTCAATTTCTTTTGCTATTGACACTCCATCATTAGTTATAGTTGGAGAACCCCAACTTTTTTCAAGAACAACATTTCTTCCTTTAGGTCCTAATGTTATTTTAACAGCATTTGCTACTTTATTAACTCCAGCTTCTAAAGCTCTTCTTGCATCTTCACCAAATTTTAATTCTTTAGCCATTTTCAACACACCTCCTGATTTAGTCTTCTACTTTTGCAAGAACATCGTCTGCATCGATTATTATATGGTCTTCACCATCAACCTTGATTTCGGAACCAGCATATTTAGAGAATATAACTTTATCTCCAGCTTTTAAATCGAGGTCCTCTAAGTTTCCCACTTCAACTACTAAAGCAGTCTGAGGTTTTTCTTTTGCTGAATCAGGCAATACAATGCCACCTTCTGTTTTCTTTTCTTCTACTATAGTTTTGATCAACAATCTGTTTCCCAAAGGTTTTACATTCATTTGTAATACCTCCTTATATTTATTAGATGTATTTTTTTATATTTTTTAGCACTTACTTTGTTTGAGTGCTAACTATTTTTATAATATCATTTATATCGGATTTCATCAAGTTTTAAAAAAACAGATTATCCGTGTTTATAAATAATTATAGATAAATATTTTTGATTATAAACAAAAATCATTTAAATGCTAAAATAATCTTTGTTTTTGTTTATACATATATGATAACACTTCTTTTTTACGTTTTTTATGATGGTATTAGTTTTATTTAATATATTTGTAATTTAATTAATTTGATATTGAAAAATTAATATTATATCATGTTGATGGTATAATATAGTTAGTAAGACAAACCTTTTTTGGAGGATGAGATGTCTAAAAATTTAAAAAATTTAATATTGTATTCTTTTTGTAGCAGTATTTTTTGGGCCATATATAAAGTTGTCTTTAACCTTTATCTAAGGAATATAGGTTTTGAAAATGATTTTATTGGTACTATAACTTCTATTGAAATGATTGGATCTGCTTTTTTAGGTATTTTAATAGGCGTTCTTGGAGATAGATTTGGTAAGAAAAAACTTTTATACTTTGCATCTTATGGATTTGGACTTTTGCTTTTTTTAAGAGTCACCTTTCCAATTAAAACTTTTCTTTTGACTTTATCTTTTTTTTCTGGTGGCTTTATGACATCCAGAATGATGTTATTGAATTCATATATAATAGATATAACTGATAATTCAATTAGAGGAAAAGCTTTTGGTTTTAATTTTGGGGTTACTATGGGAAGTGGATTATTTGGGAATTTTCTTGGAGGTTTTTTGGGAGAATTTATTGGATTTAAAATTACTTTATATATTTCAGCAATTGCTTATATAATTTCTAATATTTTGTTGTATAATATACCTGAGAGTGATAAGAACGAGAACACAAAATTTAAAGATATATTTAACATTTCAGATTTTAAAGAAGATGAACTGTATATTTTAAAGTATTATTATATAAGAACATTTATGATAAGTTTTGGAGCAGGTCTTTTTGTAAATTTTGGGAATTTAATATTTAAAGATTTGTTCGATATGCCTCCAACTTTAATAGGTATTTCTCTTTCTATAGCTCAATTTGGTGCAGCTATGGGATCTATTTTTTCACCAGTATTTTCAAAAAAAATAGGGCCTATGAAGTATGTTATGGTTTTATCTGGTCTTGTTGTTCCACTGATAATAAGTCTTGGATTTGTTAAAAGTGCGTATTTATTTGTAATTCTTTATGCTCTGAGATTCTCTTTTATGAATATGACAAATCCAGTTACTATGACGGTTGTGCTGAGTTCTTTACCTAAAAATAAAGTTACAACAATTAACTCTTTTAGAGAGTCTTTTAATTTTTTTGCAAGATCAATTGCAGCCATTATGTTTGGTTTGATCGTATCTCTCCCCAATGGATACACGTGGCTGTTTTTGATTAGTTCAATATTTTATTTTTTTGCGTTTATTGTATTGTTTAAGTTATTTAAGCCTATAAAAAAGGGAAAGATCTTAGAGGAATTATATGGCAATAACTCTTAAAGAAAGAGCAGGAATAATCCTGCTCTATTTTTTATTCTTCAATTTCATCTTCATCTGAATTTTTAAAATCATCATTTATTTCTTTTTCAGAATTTTTTTCTTTTCTTTCCCAAAGAGTTTCTCTGTTTTTATCATCATATATGAAATTTATATCTTCTGGAATAGTTAAATTTTCACCGAATTCTTTTACTATTTCACATATTAAATCTTTTGGTAATGAAGTTATAAACCATAGATCAGAAATATATATTTTATCTTTATTTCTTACAGGGGCTTTAAATATAGCACTTTCCATTGCTTTGGCAAATATTTCATTGGATTCTTCTTTTATAAAACCTTTACCAGTATTTTCACCAAATACTTTTGCCATTTTACACCTCCTAACCTTTTTGCCTTAAATTAATATTCATCGAATCTAATTTGTTTAAGAATTTTTCTTCCACAGGGTTTATTTCTTCATCGGTTAAAGTTTTTTCATAAGATCTGTAAACTACTGTTATTGTTATACTTATTTTGTCTTCATCTATACCTTTTCCTTTATATACATCAAAGATATTTATTTTTTCTATTATATTACCGGAATCTTTTATTATTTGTTCTATTTCCTGAAACTCTTTATTTATAGGCACAGTAAAAGAATATTCTCTTTTTATTGCCGGATAATCAAAATTTTTATTTTCTTTATTTATTGGATTTGAAAATTCATATATTTTTTCAAGATTTACTTCACATATATATACTTTATCTTTTATATCATAAATCTTATCAGCGTATTGAGAGTCTAATAATCCTATAAATCCTATATAATCGTCGTTTATATAAATTTCAGCACTTTGAGAATATGAAAATCCTTCTTTTTTCAATCGTTTTATTTTTAAGTTTTTTATATTTGTAAAGTCTATCAAATTATCTAATACACCTTTAAAAGTGTAGTAATTTATCATTCTTTTATCTGTATAATCATTTGGATTTTCTTTTCCTGTTGCTACAAATGCCAAATGTGGAACTTCTTTTGTTTTTCCATCTGATGTAGTATTATAGATATTTGCAATTTCAAATAATTTTACATCTCTATTTTGATTTCTGTAATTGTAAGATAAACAGTCTAATAGTCCATAACTTACAAGTGGTCTCATATATTCATATTCAGCAGAAAGTGGATTCAATATTTTTAAATCTGATTTATCTAACCACATATTGTTTATATTCATAAAAGAAAAAGTTATAGATTCATTATAACCGTTTCCAATCATCAATGAAGCTATTTCAGATTTAAACATGAAAAAATTATTTTTATCTCCATGAAATAAAGTAGTTTCTGGAAGTTTTGACTCTATATTATGATATCCAAATACTCTTCCTATTTCTTCTATCATATCTACTTCTATTTCAAGATCCGGTCTTTTAGTTGATGGAAATATTTTCCAGCCATCTGTATTTTTTTCTTTTTTGAAATTAAATTTTTCTATTATTTTTTGAACTTTTTCTTCAGGAACTATTGTCCCAAGTTTTTCATTTAGATATGTATATCTTAAATTTATTTCTTTTGGATTTATTTTGTTTGGATATATGTCTGTAATTGTTCCATCAGATACACCATTAGCTATTTCTTCTATTAGTTTTACAAGTCTTCCCATAACAAATTCGCCATCATTTGGATCTATACCTCTTTCAAATCTATAAGAAGCGTCAGTAGATAATTTATGATACTTTGAAACTTTTCTTGTGTTTACGGGATCAAAATATGCTACTTCTAAAAGAATATTTGTCGTGTTTTCATTTATTCCTGAAAGTTCACCACCCATAACTCCACCAATTGCAAGTATCTTTTCTTTATCTGTTATAAGCGTTTCTTCTCCCATTAATTCATATTCTTTTTCATCGAGTAATAGTATTTTTTCTCCCTTTACAGCTTTTCTAACTATAATTTTATCTTTTATCAAATTTAAATCAAATGCATGAACTGGATGTCCAGTTTCTAACATTATATAATTAGTTATATCCACTATATTATTTATGCTCCTTATACCTGCAGTTGCAAGTCTTCTTACCAACCATAAAGGAGAAGCATTTACTTTTATATTTTTTATAATCGCAGCTGAATATCTTTTACAATTATTATCAGTTATTTCGATATCGAATGAATTATTTTTATTTAATTTTTTAAAACTCGGTAATTTAAAGTTTTTAGCCGTATCTATTATTTCAAGTTCTTTTGCAATTCCAGTATAAGAAAGTAAATCAGGTCTATTCGGAAAAACTTCAATTTCTATTATTTCATCATTCATTTTAAAATATTCTACAAAATCCACTCCAAGTGGAACTTCTTCTTTTATTTTATAAACTTCATCTGATTTTTCTTCAAGATCTACTTCTTCAAGGGAACAAAACATTCCTTGAGATAATTCGCCTCTCATTTTTCTCGATTTTATTTTAAAGCCATCTTTTAGAATTGCTCCATCTAAAGCTACCGGTACTAAATGATTTTTTTTAACACTTTTATCAGCCGTAACGATTTGAATATTTTCTTTTCCTATATTTACATCGCAAATTATAAGTCTATCTGCATTTGGATGATCCTTTACACTTTCTACCTTTCCTATAACTATATTTTTAATACCCTGAGCCAATTTCTCTGTTTTTTCAACATTTGTTGAATGTAATTTGATTCTATCTACTATCTCTTCAGTATTTAAATTTATATCAACATAATCTTTTAACCATTCTAAGGATATATTCATTTTTTTAGGCACCTCACTCTACAAATCTTATATCGTTTTTGAAAAATTCTCTCATATTTGAAACTCCATATTTTAACATGGCTATCCTTTCTACACCGACACCAAAAGCTAATCCTTGCCATTCATCTGGGTCGAATCCAACATTTTTCAAAACATTTGGATGAACAAGTCCGGCTCCAAGAACTTCTATCCAGCCAGTATTTTTACATACACTACAACCTTTTCCTCCACAGTTTATACAGCTAACATCAACTTCAAAACCAGGTTCAACGAAAGGAAAATAACTTGGTCTCAATAATACCTTTAAAGAATCTCCAAACATTTTTTTTGTGTATATTTCGAGAAATTTTCTAAGATTTCCAACAGTTACTTTTTTATCTATAAAAAGTCCTTCTAATTGATAAAACATAGCTGAATGTGTGGCATCTATTTCATCTTTTCTATAAACTCTACCAGACGAAACGACCGCTATTGGTGGATTCATTTTAGTCATAGTTCTTATTTGTACTCCAGATGTATGAGTTCTTAATAATGTTTTTTCGAGATTCAAATAAAAAGTGTCCTGCATGTCTCTTGCAGGATGCCATTCAGGAGTATTCAATGCATCAAAATTAAACCAAGGTTCTTCGATTTCATTTCCTTCAACCACTGTAAATCCAAGATTTGTAAATATTTCAAATGATTCTCTTATTGTTTTATTTATTAAATGTTCCTTACCATAAGAATTTTTGGCACCTCTAACTGTTACATCAACCCAGTCTTTTAATTCTTCTGATTTTTTCTTTTTTTCATTTAATTCTTCCATAAAAGAATTTAAAACATCTTCTATTTCAGATTTTAATTGATTAACTTTTTGACCATATTCTTTCTTTTTTTCTTTATCAATTTTTGAAATATTTTTCATTAATTGAGTTACTTGACCTTTTTTTCCAAGGAACTCTGATTTGAGTACTTTGAAATCTTCAAGGTTTTTTACAGAATCTATTTTATTCTTGAGATTCATCATTATCTGATCTTTGTTCAAATCCATTTGCATTTACCTCCCCAGTACTTTTTATGAAAGTTAATTTTTTTAATTTTATTGAGTTTATTATTATATTTATTATTATTGAAATTATAAGGAAAATCATTAAATCATTTAAACTCATAAACACAGGAATCATACTCAATACAATAGATAATGAATATTTAAAAATTTTGTTTTCAAAACAATTTATTAAAAGTATTGAAGAAAGTGCAAATAGTATTAAATTATTATATTTTTCTATATATATGATATTAAAAAAATTAATAAAATACATTATTGAGAAAAATATTACAATCGATACTATTTTATTAAAATTTTGTTTATGGTATTTAAATTTAATTAAAAAATAATTTTTTGCTGAAAATAATTCTAAAATAGCTCCAAAAAGCATGAAGGATAATAAATATATGAATATATTAAATTTATTTTTATATATTACAAAATCTGGAGTTTCTAAACCTTCATCTATCATAATATAATAAGGAATTAATGTTTTTTCGAGTTTAGAAATTCTCAATTCTAATAAATTTATATCATCTATTATTTTACTTTTATAATCGGCATTTTTTGGAAGGTGTATAAAAAGTGTTTTTTCTTTATATTCTATTAAAGCTTTTGCTTTGTTTGGGAAAGCATCAACTTTTTCTATTTTTTCAAGTTCATAAGGAACATAACCCTTCAATAAAAAGGGTTCGGAATCAAATTTCTTATTATAAGCAAACTCATTTAAGATGATAAAGGCAAAAAACAATAATAAAATATAAGCCATAGTTCTAAGATACTTTGGCATTTTTTACCCCCTAAATATAATTTTAAAATAAATCTTCTAAATAATCGTTTTTTTCTCCAACAAATCTATATTTTTTTATATTTATATTTTTTATATTGCAATCAACATCATCTAAAGATACTATATTACCATCTTTATCCATACATACTTTTTCTTCTGTTAATATTAGTTCATTGCCATTTGTATCTATAACTTTTTTACAAACAGCCTCTATTAATTCTGTTGAATCTGTGATAGTTAAAACGGCACATTTTTTAAGATATTCATGTACTTGTTCTGATATTTGAGGAAGTTTTTCTTTCTTTATTTGATTATCTTTAGCACCAATAAATATTAAATGTCGTCTTTCTGGTTTGTTTTTTAATATTTGTAAAATATCATCATTCCATACTTCTGGTATCACAATATGCGTAAAAGTTCTTCCAACCCATGGAGTTGTGTTTGCTACAATCTCGTTTATTGTAACTTTTTCAGCATTTTTTGAAGGATCTGTGATGATTTTAAAAAAATATTTTATATATTTTGATGGTGAATTTGTATATATTCCTATACTTTCACCAGCTTCTAAAGAGATTTCAGGAAAATTTATCTTTGGTGAACTGATTTTTATGACAGACATTTTTGATTCAAACTCTTTTATCACTTTATTTCACCTCTACGTCATCAGCAAACTCCCAAAAAGGGGTATCATGTAAATTTAAGTTTTTCCAATTATCTTGTACTATATTTAGTACAAGATAATTGATAAGTTTCCTTGATTTTTGATTCTAATCCAAAATAATTAAATTAATAGAGTTTTTTTTGTTTAATCATCCGCATTTAATATTATAACAGATTATTTATATTTTTTTAAAAACAAAGAGTTAAAAATTTTCATTTATTTATTTTGATTATTTATATTTTCTGATATAATTATATTATCCAGGCATCATGTATCCCGTTTTAAAGTAGTGATGAAAAATATTTTAATTAGGAGGGATATTCATGAAGATTTTTTTAGACACAGCTAATATTGAGGAAATTAAAAAAGGTATCGATTGGGGTATAGTTGATGGTGTTACTACTAATCCTACATTGGTAGCCAAAGAAAACACAGTTTTTGAGGACAGAATAGTTGAAATATGTAATGCAGTAAAAGGTCCTGTAAGTGCCGAAGTTGTATCCACTGATTATGAGGGTATGATAGAAGAGGCTCATAAATTGATTAAATTGAGTGAGCATGTAGTTGTTAAAATACCTATGACACATGAAGGAATAAAAGCAGTAAAAACTTTATCAAAAGAAGGTATAAAAACGAATGTAACTTTAATTTTTTCTCCTCTTCAAGCATATCTTGCCGCAAAAGCAGGTGCTACATATGTAAGCCCATTCATAGGAAGAATGGATGATATAGGTAATACGGGTATGGACATAGTAGAAGAAATAATCCAAATATTCGATAATTATGGATATGAAACAGAAGTTCTTGTTGCAAGTGTTAGACATTCAGAGCATGTTTTAGAAGCTGCTTTGGCTGGTGCGGATGTTGTTACAATTCCTTTCGATGTATTAGAAAAATTGTTTAAACATCCTATGACAGACTTGGGACTTGAAAGATTCTTAAAAGATTGGAAAAAATATCAAGAATATATGAAAAACAAATAAAAATAGCGGATTTTTCCGCTATTTTTATTTGTTTTTCATATATAATTAAATTAGTTGGAATTATTAAAATATGTCTTTAGGTGGTGAAAAATATTAATCATTTTATAAAACAAATATCAAAAATAGATCTTTTTAATTCTTTAAATGAAGAAGAATTAAAAAAAATATTTTCGGAAGATGAGTTCAATAAAGAAGAATATAAAAAAGATAGTATAATAAGGTTTAGAGGTAGTAAATTAAATGATATGCTAATTTTATTTAGTGGAGAAATAAAGACAGAAATGAATGACTTTAATGGTAAAACTATTCAAATAGAAAGAATCAAGGCTCCCGCTATTTTAGCTTCTGGTTTTTTATTTTCTCCAGAAAGAAAACTTCCTGTTAATATAATTTCTATAAAACCAACTATTATTTTGACTATAAATTCAGATAAATTAATAAAAATTTCCACTGAAAATAAGACTTTTTTAGAGAATCTTTTAAAAAATATTAGCAAAAAAATTGACTTTTTATCCCAAAAATTATGGTTAAGTTCTTTAAAGACTTTAAGAGAAAAAATTATATTTTTTTTAATTCAACAGATGAATGAGCAAAATAATGACAAATTTATACAAATGAATATAACGGTAGAAGAACTTTCAAAACTTTTTGGTGTTGCAAGACCTTCTTTATCGAGAGCTTTTTCTGAACTTGAAAATGAAGGGATAATATGTAAAAATGGAAATAGGGTGAATATTATCGATAAAAAATCTATGAAATTTAATTTTTAAGTATTGGAAGGTGAATTATATGAAATCCTTTAGAAAAGAGCTATGGTTTAATACTTCAAAGAGAAGAGAGTTTATAAATATTACTGATGAAATTGAAAAATGTTTAAAAGAATCTGGAATCAATGAAGGTATATTACTTTGTAATGCAATGCATATAACAGCCAGTGTATTTATAAATGATGATGAAAGTGGATTGCATAAAGATTTTGAAAGATTCCTTGAAAAACTGGCACCTGAAAAACCATATGATCAATATCAACATAATGGATTTGAAGATAATGCAGATGCACATTTAAAAAGACAGATAATGGGAAGAGAAGTTTTAATAGCAATAACAGATGGAAAACTTGATTTTGGGCCTTGGGAACAAATTTTTTATGGAGAATTTGATGGTATGAGAAAAAAGAGAGTTCTTGTAAAGATTATAGGAGAATAAGTTAAAAAATCATTTCCGAATGTAATAAAATATTCCTTTAATTGTTTATTTTGTATTAAATATGATGTTTTTGGTCGGGATTATGATATAATACAAAATGAAAAAACAAAAAAAGGAGTGAATTATATGAAAATAGCTATTTTTTCTACAAAAGAATATGATATAGAATTTTTAAATAAAGCAAATGAAAATTTTGGGAATGTGCATGAATTGAAATTTTTTGAGACTAAATTGAATAAAGAAACAGCATTGCTTGCTAATGATTTTGAAGTTGTTTCTGCTTTTGTAAATGATGATTTAAGTAGAGAAACAATAGAAATATTATCTAGGGGAAAAACTAAATTAATAGCTCAGAGGGCAGCTGGATACAATAACATTGATTTAAAAGCTTTGAAGGAATTTGGTATAAAAGCTGTAAGAGTTCCAGCATATTCACCAAATGCAGTTGCCGAATATACTATTGCAATGATGCTTTCATTGAACAGAAAAATTCATAGAGCTTATGACAGGGCGAGAGAAAAGAACTTTTCATTAAAAGGACTTATGGGTTTTGACATGAAAGGTAAAACAGTTGGAATAATAGGTACTGGTAAAATAGGCATGAATGTTGCAAGAATTTTAAAAGGATTTGATTGTAATATAATTGCTTATGATAAATATCCTAATCCTGATTGCGAAGAATTTTGTGTCGAATATACAGATCTCGATTCTATTTTTGAAAAATCAGATATTATAACTATACATAGTCCACTTGTTCCAGAAACGTATCATATAATAAATAAAAGAGCCATATCTTTGATGAAAGATGGTGTAATGATAATAAATACAAGTAGAGGAGAGTTGTTTGATACTCAAGCTGTTATAGATGGTATAAAATCCAGAAAAATAGGTTCTGTTGGAATGGATGTATATGAAGAAGAAAGTGATATATTTTTTGAAGATCTTTCTGATAAAGTTGTTGAAGATGATCTTTTGAGTATTCTTTTAACATTTCCTAATGTTATAGTAACTGGTCATCAAGCATTTTTTACTGATACTGCAATGAATAATATAGCATATGTAACACTTGAAAATATTTCAGAATATGAAAAAGGATTGGAACTGACTAATGAAATAAAAAGTAAATAAGGGGGATTTTTATGTATGATGAAATAAAAGATATACCTGCAATAATAATGAATGGATTAACTAATCAACAAGTTTTAAAGATAATGAGAGCGATTAAAGATATAGATGGACTTCCTAAAACGATATTTGCCACAGTTACTCCTACAAGTTCTCAATGGAAATTAGAAGATTTAGTGAAAGAATTGCAACAAGAAGATATAGAAATGAAAAAAGTTTCTAAAAGTTTAAAAGAAACAAAAATTGATTGAAATGATTAAAAAGCCCTATTTTTAGGGCTTTTTTCAATTTTAAATCTTAAGTAAAGTTTTTTTTAATATTCTAAAGTAAATGGTAATAATTTGTTAAAATGATATATATTTCAATATTGAAAAATATATTTAACAATGATATAATAAATTATGATTTGTTTTGCTAATCATCTGGAGGTGAATAGCTTGAAGTTTTCAGCAAAATTTATTTTGATAGTTATATTGTTTTCTATTGTGCCACTGATTTTATTCTGGGGATTGAGTTATAACACATCTAAAAATTCTATAGAAGAACTAACAAAGAATCAGATGGGGATTTTATCTGATAATTATTCTGAAAAGATAGAAGATTATTATTTGAATTTTGAGAGATCTTTAAACTCAATTGCAAAGATAGAGTTTATAAATTCATACTTAAAAAGTCTTTCGGGATATTTTCAGAGTTTGGACAATCCCACAGAATTATTTAGAACTGCTTATGTCGATTTAAACGAGTTCGAAGACAGGTCGGAGATGAAAAAAGTAACACAAAATATATCAGATACTATAGAAAAAGATTTTGGTGATGGTATTTATGATCTTGAGGATTATGATCTTTTTCATAATAAGTATCATGATTCTATGAAAGATTTTAAAGATGTAGAAAAACTCGAAGATATATATCTGATAGATAAAGATGGATGGATAGTTTATACAGTTCAAAAAGGTGAAGATTATGCAAGGAATGTGAATGATTTAAATAATCAAATTACAGATATGTTCTTGAAGATGAAAGAACAAACATTGGAAGAAACATATCCCGTAATAAATGATTTTTCTTATTATGATGCAAAAAATAAAGAACTCATTTTTTTTGGAATACCATTAAAAAAATATGCTATCGATGGATATCTTGTAATATCTAAGAGTATAGATACTCTTATATCTATAGTTAATTCAAATGAACAAAGTAATACTGAAGTATATTTGACAGACTATGAGGGTAAAATTTTAAACTTTAATAGTGATAAAAGTATTGATTTAAAAGAAATGCAAAACAAATCAGGAACAGCTATTTATGAATCTTTCTCCGGGGATGAGGTAATAGGTTCGTATAAAAAAATCGATACTCGTTATGGCTATCAAAAGGTCATATTGATAGAAAAACCGACAAAAATTGCTTATAAGAGTGTATATGAACTTAATAAACTGAATATAATAATTATATCAGTTACAGTAATTGCGATATTTGTCTTGGTCACTCTGTTTTCAAAATATCTAATAAAACCTGTAAAAATTATACAAAATAATGTAGAAAAAATTGCCAAAGGTGATATATCGAATAAAATAGATATTTTAAGGAAAGACGAGTTTGGATTGATAGGAAAATTATTTGAGAAGGTTAGAGGAAGTTTTAAAAATATAATACATGAAGTAAAAACTGCCACACATGATATTAATTTAGATGCCGATAAAGTCGAAGAAGGATCTGTAAAAAATATGGAAAATATAATGGATATAAAAAATTCTGTTGAAATGATTCAAAGAAATACAGAAAGTGTTGCTGCATCGGTTGAAGAAACTAATGCTAGTATTGAAGATGTTGCTGTTGGTGCCAAATCAATTTCAAGCTCTGCAAATGACCTTTCAAATAAAACACATGCAATAATGGATAAAGTAGAAGGATCAAAGAAAGAGATAAATTCTATGCTGATGAGTGTTGATGAAATAGATATCCTTATGAGAGAAAATAATCAAAGTATACAAGGTTTGTCAGATAAAACGGTATCTATAAAAGATATAACAGAATCTATACATTCTATTGCTGAACAAACAAATTTACTTGCTTTGAATGCTGCAATAGAAGCCGCACGTGCTGGTGAAGCTGGAAAAGGTTTTGCTGTAGTCGCCGATGAAATAAGAAAACTTGCAGAAGAGAGTAATATTGCGGCTGGTGATATAGAAAGTAATATAGACTTTTTAGTTAATGATTCTTCAAAAGTTGCGAAAGAGAGTGATAAAGTTACAAATAATGTTTCGCAGATTACCAATAGTATAAAAAATATTGCGATGAGTCTTGAAGAAGTCATAACTTCTGTATCTGAAATTTCAAGTATGATAGAAAATACAACTGCAAGTGCACAAGAACAAGGAGCCTCAATAGAGCAGGTTACAGAAGCTATAAGTATGATAAATAGATCTATTCAAGATATGGTAGTAGAAATACATAATGTTTTTGATAAAATAGACCATCAGGTACAATCCATAAGCGATCTAAAAGATTTATCAGTATCCTTAAACAGATCTATAAACTCATTGGATGAATTTGCCAACAAATTTAAAATATAGGAATTTCGTTAACATTGCTCAAAAAATTGGTTACTTTATTACATTTAAAGGTAACTAAAGACTATTGAAGAGTAACATAAAATAGTGTAATATTATATCAGAGATAGATCCCCCTATCCCCCCTGAGATAAACCCAGAACATTATTACCGGATCCAGCGATTAGGATCCGGTTTTTTTTATTATTTTATAGTCTGTATTTATGCAAACTCCGCATGAAGAACATTTATCCCATCTACAATCTGGAGTTAAAATTAATTCTTTTGATTTTTTCCATTCGGATTTTAAAAATTCTTCTGATATGAGAGTATCTATTATATTCCAAGGTAATTCATCATCTGTTTCATATTCTTCTATATATTTTATACAATTTAAACCCAGTCTATTCATAGATCTTGCCCAAGCTCTAAAATTGAACTCTTCTTCATTTTGTTGAAGATAACCATTTTCATTAAAAGTTACATCATATATTAATTTTCCTATATCTCTATCACCTCTTGCAACGATCGCTTCGAGATAACTTTCATAAGGTTCATGTATATTATATCTTATTTTATATTTTCTCAATTTTTTTATTATTTTGATTCTTCTTTTTATACTTTCCATATCTAAAAAAGGTGCATATTGAAAAGGTGTATGAGACTTTGGAACAAATATTGAAACATTTACAGTGATATCTTTGATCTTACTTTTATTTTTAATTTTTCTTGCAATTTGTACTATTTGTTCTATATCATCATCACTTTCTTCTGGTAACCCCATCATAAAATATAGCTTAACATTATTCCAACCATTTTCTTTTGCGATACTCACAACATTTAAAATTTCATCTTCATCTATACCTTTATTTATTAAATCTCTCATTCTTTGAGATCCAGCTTCTGGAGCAAATGTAAGCCCTGATTTTCTTCCAGTTTGTAATTTTGAACTTATATCTATACCGAATTTATCAACCCTTGAAGAAGGTAAAGATATACCTATTTTATTTTCTTCGAGATAAGGTAAAATTGAATCGATTATATCATCTAAATTTGAATAATCGAGAGTGCTTAAAGATAGTAGAGAAACTTCATTATAACCAGTATTTTCTAAAACTTCTATGATTTTATCAGATAAATATTTAGAATCTCTTTCCCTTGAAGGTCTATAAAACATTCCTGCATGACAAAATCTACAACCTCTATTACAACCTCGCATAATTTCTATTACGGCTCTTTTATGTACTATATCTATATTTGGTACGATTTGATTTATTGGTATTTCATGATCTTTAAAATCTTTTACTTTTTTTACTTTAACTCTTTTTGGAAAAGAATCTGATATTGGTACTGATATTTTAATATCTTTTTTAGTATTTTTCAAAGTATAAAACTTTGGTACATAAAATCCTTCAATTTTTGAGAAATCTATTAATTTTTCATCTCTTGTTTTATTTGATTTTAAAATTTTATTTATATCATCTATAACGGTTTCTCCATCACCAATAAAAAAAACATCTATAAAATCTGCAATAGGTTCTGGATTTGTTGTACAAGGTCCACCAGCCATTATTATTGGGTCTTCATTTGTTCTTTCATGTGAATATATTGGAATATTTGCGAGATCTAATAATTTCAGTACATTTGTAAAACTCAATTCATACTGTAAAGTTATTGCAAGCATATCAAAATTATTTATAGGTTCCAGTTTTTCTAGTGAAAATAAAGGTATTTTATATTCTTCCATCTTTTCAATCATGTCTTTCCAAGGTAAAAAAACTCTTTGAGCATAAATATCTTTATCTTCATTAAATAATTGATATAATATATGAAATCCAGTATGAGACATCCCTATATCATATATATCAGGAAAACATAATCCTATTTTTACTTTTGAATTTTCTTTATTTATTTGATTATATTCTCCACCTAAATATCTTGAAGGCTTTTGAACTTGATGAATTATTCCTGTATTAAAAAGAAATTCGCTTATTTTCAATTTTATTCCTCCTGAAATATAAAATAAAAGGGGCTATTAGCCCCATATATTATACATTAAAATCACATATTTTCCACAATTTTCTTGGTATCTCTTGCAATCATCAATTCTTCATCTGTAGGTATTATCAATACTTTAACTTTTGAAGAATCAGTTGAAATGATTCCTTCTTTACCATTTAAAGTCTTATTTTTTTCTTTATCTAATTCAACACCAAATATTTCAAGGTATTCACAGACTTTTTCTCTGAATTCAATTGTATTTTCACCAACACCAGCAGTAAATATCAATACATCAAGACCCTTCATTGCAGTTGCATAACTACCTATATACTTTGCAAGTCTATAAACATAAACATCTAAAGCGAGTGCCGCTTTTTCATTTCCATCATCTTTAGCAGCTCTTATATCTCTCATATCAGAACTCAAATAATCACTTATTCCATAAACGCCACTTTTTTTATTAAGTATATCATCTACTTCATCCATAGAATATCCATTTCTCATTAGATAAATAGGAATTGCTGGATCTATATCTCCAGATCTTGTTCCCATTATAAGTCCTTCAAGAGGGGTAAAACCCATAGAAGTATCCACAACTTTTGCATTTTGTATGGCTGCAACTGAGCCTCCATTACCTATATGAGCACTTATGATTTTTATATCTCTTTTTCTCAAACAAAGTAATTCGGCAGCTCTTTTTGCTACGTATCTGTGAGAAGTTCCATGAAAACCATATCTTCTGATTTTATATTTTTTATAAAGTTCATATGGTAATGCATACATAAAAGCTTTAGGCGGCATTGTTTGATGAAAAGCTGTATCAAAAACTCCAATTTGAGGAACTTCTGGTAAAAGCTTTTGAGCAGCTTTAATCCCTGTGATATTTGCTGGATTATGTAATGGAGCAAGATTGATATTATCCTCCAAAGCTTTCATAACCTCATCAGTTATCAATACAGACTTCGAAAAATCTTCTCCGCCATGCACAACTCTATGACCAATGGCGTCTATTTCCGACATGCTTTTTAAACAACCCTTTTTTTCATCTGTTACTAATTCTATAACTCTTTTTAAAGCTTGTTCATGATTCTCGAAATAATGTTCTTCTTCGAACTTTAAATTTCCACATTTTTGTTTGATTTTTGAATCTGGAAGACCTATTTTTTCTACCAAACCTTTGCATAATAACTCTTCATCATTCATATTTAAAACTTGATACTTTAGCGAAGAACTTCCGGTATTTATTACTAAGATTTTCATATGATCCCTCCTACCTAAATATAAATTTCGATATCCCTCATATGAGGGATATCGAAATATTGAATATATTTATATCTATTATATTTTTCCAGCAGATCCTAAAATATCTATTCTATCCATTACAACTTGTTTGGTATAGTCCATAGCAACTTTATAATATTTTCTTGGGTCAAATTGTTTGGAATCATTATCTAAGTATTCTCTCAATCCAGCTATATAAGCTATTCTTAGGTCTGTATCGGTGTTAACTTTGTTTATACCAAATTTAACAGTTTCTTTTAATACATCTGAAGGAACACCTTTTGAACCACCAAAATCGGCACCGTGTTCTTCAGCTATTTTAACATATTCTTGAACAACACTTGATGCACCATGAAGTACCAATGGTTTACCAGTTATTTCCTTAACTTTCTTCAATCTATCATAATCTAGTTTTGCTTCGCCTTTAAATTTAAATGCACCATGAGAAGTACCTATTGCAGGAGCAAAAAAGTCTATTTCAGATTCAGCACAGAATTTTTCAGCCTGATCTACATTTACGAGTACATTTTCAGCAGCTTCTACATTATCTTCTATACCAGCCAATTGTCCTAATTCTGCTTCTACAGAAACTCCAGCAGCATGAGCAATTCTTGCAACATCTTTTGTTATTCTCAAATTATCTTCGAAATCATAATGTGAAGCATCTATCATGACTGAAGAATATCCAGCTTTTATACAAGCCATTATTATATTAAAGTCTTTACCATGATCTAAATGTAAAGCAACTGGAATATCTAAATCATTTGCAAATTCTTTTACCATATTTACAAATATTCTTGCACCTTTAAAATAATCTCCCATACCTGCATATTTTATTGCACCTTCACTTGTTTCTATTATAGCAGGTGATTTTTTTTCTGCAGCACCTGCAAGTATTGCCTGTAAAAATTCTAAATTGTTGATATTAAATGCAGCTACTCCATAATATTCTTTACTAGCTTTATCGAGTATTTCTCTTGTATTAACATAAGACATTTTAATACCCTCCTTTATTGTTTGAAATAGTATCTTTCTAAATTCTAAAAACGTTTATTTAAAGTAATTTTAAACGATGTTAAAAGGGATATTTACCTCCATAGGTTATAATTAAATTGTT
>NZ_QGGI01000017.1 GCF_003148465.1 Oceanotoga teriensis | reverse complement strand
GTGAGTATTTAGGGGTGAGGATAATGAGTTGGGTTCCACCCAGATCCATTCCGAACCTGGCAGTTAAGCCTTCTCATGCTGATGGTAGTACACTTCTTGTGTGCAAGAGTAAGTTTCGCCCCTTCTTTTTTTTTAAGAGAGAACTTCTTTGTTCTCTCTTTTCTTTTATTTTTATTTTTCCGAGTGTTTATCATATATTTCTTTTATTAAATTATTATATTTTATAAAAGTTTCTAATATTTCTGGATTAAAGTTTGTGGGAGATATTCTTTTATCTCCAAATTGTATAATTTCTAAAGATTTTTCATGAGTAAATGGTTCTTTATAAGGCCTTTTTGATCGTAAAGCATCATATATATCGGCAATATTTACTATTTGTGCACATAATGGTATATCTTTTCCATGTATTCCAAATGGGTATCCTTTGCCATCATATTTTTCATGATGATACAAAGCTATTTGTCGAGCCATTTCAAAATATTCATCATCTAATAATGTTTCTGATAATAAAGTATGTTTTTTCATTATTTCCCATTCTTTATCATTTAAAGCTCCATTTTTATCTAATATATCATGAGGAATAAATATTTTACCTATATCATGTAATGGAGCAAAGATTTTAATATCTTCAATATATTTTTTATCTTTATTAAGTTTTTCAGCTATAAATGCTGAAATTAAACCTACTCTGTATATATGCTTTCCTGTTATTTCATCATATGATTCTGCAATATTAGCAAGTTTAGTAGAAAAGTTATAATAAGCTTTTTTTGTGTTATCAAATAATACTTTATTTTGTAAAAATGATTTTATGAGGCTTATGCTTGTTGAGATCATTTTAGGTTCTTTTTGTTGCAAATAATCATCTATTTTTGATAATAAAGACACTATTATATAAGTATCTTTTTCAATTTTAAAATAATTGATATAAACAGGTTCTTCAATTTTAGATATAATCTCTATAAAATCTAAATTTTTTATTTCTAAATTCCTTATTATTTCAATATATTTTTTATTTTTTAAAATATTATAAGAATTTTCTTCAGTTTTATAAATGCATTTAAATAAATTGTTTTTGAATTTTTTTAGTCTAGGATCATTTGTACTTAATAATTCTATTTTATTGTTTGATTTTTTATATAATGTATTATATTTTATATTTTTATTTAAATTTTTAATAAAATCTAATATATTATCATAAAAATTTTTTAATTCTATATTGTCATTATCATATTTTGATACTATTTCTATTATTGATTTTAAATTACTATTAGTTCTTTCTAAATCTAAATATAATTCTTCTAATTGAATATTTTGTGCTTCAAGTTGTTCATTTGCAGCTTCTATAATATTATTTTTCTTTTTCAATTCTATATTTTTTTGATTTAAATTGTTTAATAGTTTGTCCAATGATTTAGAGAATAATTCTATTTCATCATTCGAGTTTATTATGAAAGAATCAATAATATTGTTAGGTTTTTCAAATAAATTTATCTTATTTTTTAATTCATTTATTGATTTTATAGAAGTATTTACTTTATTAGATACATATTTATTTATCAAAATTAGAGATATTATAAATAATAATATACTAAATAATGAAGTTATAAATAAATTTTTATATAAATCATTATAACTAATATAAATTATTAAATTCCAATCATTATTTAATTTTTTATTAAAAACATAAGATAGATCAGAATTTATAAAAGTGGTATATTGGGTTTTCTTTTCTTGAACAAGTTTTATATTTTGATTGTTTATTATATAACCATTTTCATTATACAAATATAGAGTATTTTTATTGAATATAAGATATTTTTTTAAGTATTCTAAAAAATTTTTTGTTAATAAATCTATTCCTACAATTCCAATAAAAGTATCTTGATCATATATTGGTAATGTCATAGAAATATAATTTATGTTTTTCCAATCATAAGGTATACTCCAATATTTTTCTTTGGAATATTTTGGAATATAAAACCAATCTAAATTTGTAGATTCATTATAATAATCATCTTTATTTAGTCTTTCTTGTAATTTATAGTCATTATTTTCTATTTTATAATAAATGTCATATGCTTCATTACTAAGTTCAGGATTAAAAAATATATATACAGAATCATTATTTTGGGTAGAATTTGCTACTTTAAAAAAGAAAGTATTTATTTCATCTAAGTATTGTTCTAAATAAGTATCTTTTTCAGTTTTTAATCTTTGAATATTTATTGTTGAAAGTATATAATCTTTAAGTATGTAAACACTTTTTTCAATATCATAGTTTATATTATTTATATCATTTACAATTTGATTTGAAAGATAGTTAATTTTTTCTGTAGTTGATTTTTTTAAGTTAATTGAGTAAGAAAGAGTTATTATTATAAATATTATGAAGAAAGAAGTAGTATATATATATATAATTGGATTTAAAATTTTATCTTTAATTTTTTTCATAATTAAATCACCACACTTTTTTTAATTAATATTTCAAGTGATTATATTATAACATATTAAAAATAAAAAAATGCAATAAAATTTTATTGCATTTTTAATTTAAAAAAAGTACTTCCAGATCCACTCATCATGGTTAAAGGATTATTTTTAATAAAATTATTTTTTATTAATTTCATTTTCGGATATTTTTTAAATACAACTTGTTCAAAAATATTAAAAAGATTTTTATCAATTTCTTCAATATTTTTAGTTTTTAAACTTTCATATAATTTTAAAGGATCTCCTTTTCTTTTTAAATTATTCCAATTTTTATCAATTTCTTTATACATTTCAGGAGTTGGAATTTCTATTTTTGGAGAATTTAATTCTACATTTAACTTTAAAGGTTCCAATTTTGTTAAAATTTCTCCTTTTCCTTCTGCTAAGGCAGTTCCACCTTCAATAAAAAATGGGATATCACTTCCTAATTTTGAACCTATCTCTTTTAAGTCAGAATTTGAAATATTATAATATTTTCCAAGAAATTTTAGTATAGTTGCAGCATTGGAAGAACCTCCTCCAATGCCACCACCTTTAGGTAATTTTTTTATTAATTTTATTTTCAAATTAAAATCTCTATAATTTGTAATATTTTTAAATAATTTTATTGTTTTATTTATTAAATTTGATTCCCAAGGGATATTAAGGTTTGATGTATAATATTCTTTATCAGATATTTCAATATCGATTGAATCATAATAATCAATTTCGTGAAATAAAGTTATAATGTCATGAAATCCGTCATATCTTTTTTTTGTTACATCTAAATATAAGTTTATTTTAGCTTTTGATTTATAAATCATTTTTTGACCTCAAATATTTATATTTAACTGATTTAATGATATTTTTGTCCAAGTTTCAAAATTTTCTTCTTTTAAATTTTCAATTTCTTCTTTTTTAAGCCAATTTGCTTCAAAGTTTTCAACTTCTTTTATTTCTGCATTTTTAACTTGTGCTGTAAATAATATACCGATATGAACTCTTGAAACTTCATTTGAATCATCATATATCAGTCCAAGATATTTCAATTCCTCTAAATCTTTAATTTTTAATTCTTCATTTATTTCTCTATTTAATCCATTGAAAAATGTCATTTCAGGGTTTTCAGAATAATCATCTAAATTTATATGACCGCCTATTCCTGCAGATATTTTTTCATGCAGTCTTTTTTCAGATTGATTTTTTGTTCTTTTTGTTATTAATATTTGATCATTAGTATTTTTAAAAATAACATATGGAATTATTTGTTTGAAATTTTCATCATTTTCAGCTTTATCTCTGTCTAAAAAAACAGAATTTTTAAATATTATATTTAGATTTTTGAATAGTATTTTATTGAATGGTTTGATATCTTTTAAAGTTTCTTTTATTATATCGTTTTTTACAGACCAAACTTTTTCCAATTAAATCTCCTCCACAGATATATTGTGATTTGTATATATACATATGTCTGCAGCTATTTTTAAGGATTTTTCAGCTATTTCTTTTGCATCTAATTCTGTATTTTGTTCTAATGCTTTTGCAGCTGCTAAAGCGTATGATCCTCCTGAACCTATTGCCATTATATTACCTTCAGGTTCCATTACTTCTCCATTTCCAGATATTAATAATAAATGATTTTTATCTGCTACCATCAGTAAAGCTTCTAATTTTCTTAAAGCTTTATCTGTTCTCCATTCTTTTGTTAAATTTACAGCTGCTTTTAATAAATTACCATTAGATTCTTTATATTTAGATTCAAATCTTTCGTATAATGCTAAAGCATCAGCAACTGATCCGGCAAATCCAGATATTACATTTCCATTTCCTAATCTTTTTACTTTTACAGCTGTACCTTTAAAAACAGTATTTCCCATAGTAACTTGACCATCACCAGCTATTACAGTTTTATTATTTTTTTTAACACCTATTATAGTAGTTCCTTTAAATTCCATTTTTATTCCTCCAATCATATATGGTTATTAATAATAATTTCAACAAGTTTTGTGAAATCTATTCCAGCAGCATTTGCTGATGTAGGTAAATCGCTTAAATTAGTGAGACCCGGAACTGTATTTATTTCTAGTATATAAGGGTTATTATCTTTTATTATTATATCTATTCTAAATATATCTTTGAAATTAAAATATTTTAAGAGTGTATTTTTTGTTTTTTCAATTTCATTCTTTATTTTAGGATCTTCTATGTTGTCTATTATTAAGTTAGTAAATCCTTCTGTATATTTAGATTGATAATCATAGAATTCTTTTTTTGGTTTTATTTTTAAATATGGTAAAGTTATAAAGTTTTGTGAATTTTCTAAAACTGATATTGTATATTCTTCACCTTTTATATATTCTTGTATCATTGTTTGATTATATTTTTTTAAATTGTATTTTAAATATTCTGAATATTCTTTTTCATCATGTGCAATAAATACACCGTTACTTGATCCACCTTTTCTTTGTTTTATTATAACTGGATAGTTTTCAAAAGGATTTTTTATATATTCCTTCGTTATATGGGTTTTTGGAAGATTTAATTTGTCTTTAAAAAATTCATAAAAAGCATATTTGTCATAAGTTATATAACATGCATCTGAATCAGAACAAGTATATTTTTTGTTTAAGGTTTCAAGAAATCCTTGTATTTTTCCATCTTCTCCATAATCACCATGTATACAATTAAAAACAATATCTATTTCTTGTATTTTTTTAAAAAAGTCTTTATCTGTAGGTTCAAATATGATAAAATCATAATTTAGTTTTTCAAGACTTTTTTTTACATTATAAGCACTTTTTAAAGAAATTTCTCTTTCTTCACTTTTTCCACCAACTATGAGTCCTATGTTCATTTTTTCTTTATCTCCTCAATATCATAAAATGTTTTTGTTTCTGGGTTATATAATTTTTCTTCTTTGTTTTTATAATAATAAAATAAAGTTTGATTTGTTTCTGGATCTTTATAATTTGAAGGCTCATTCCAAAACATTTCTCCACAGTCTTTATTAGTACATTTAAAGTATAATTTACCTTTTTTACTTTTTAATTTTGAAACTTCTGAGTTACATTTTGGACATTTTCCTCTTGCTGGAACACTTTTTGTATATTTACATTCTGGATAATTTGAACATGCAATAAATTCTCCAAATCTACCTCTTTTAAGTACAAGTTCTGAACCACAATTAGGACATTTTTCTCCAATTTCATTATTTTCTGATGAAATATCTTCAATATAATCCTTTATATATAATTTTTCTTTTAAAGTAATTCCATACATATAAAATGGAACTTTTTGAGTTTTTTCGCATTTTTCACATTGAAGGTACATGCCGTATCTTCCAAACTGTAATTTCATATTTTCATTACAGTCTTCACATTTTACATCTGATTCATAATTTAGTTTTAATTCAAAATTTTTTATTTTTTCACTTGCATCATTTAAAAAATTTTCAAAAGATGAATAAAAAGTTTTTAATACTATTTTTGAATTATTTAAACCTTCTTCTATTTTATCTAAATCTTCTTCCATGTTTGCTGTAAAATTTGTATTGATAATATCTGGAAAATTGTTTTCTAAAAAATCTGTAACTATGAATCCAGCGACAGTAGGCCTTAAGATATTTTTTTCAATTTTGTTTATATATTTTCTTGTTATTAATGTCGAAATTATAGTTGAGTATGTTGAAGGTCTTCCAATTCCATTAGATTCTAATTCTTTTACTATAGAAGCTTCGGAATATCTTGGAGGTGGCATGGTTTCTTTTTCTTCGTTTTTTACATCTTTACCTTTAAAAACAATATCATCTTTTAACTTATATATAATTTCTTTATTATTATGACTCCAAAATACTTCAAATCCTTCAAATATTTTTTCTTTTGATATCAATTCAAATGTATATTTTTTTTCTTGATCTGATAACTCATATTTTGTTTCTATATATTTTGCATTTGATGTTTGAGAGGCCATGAATCTTTCCCAAATCATTTTATATAATTTTATAGTATCTCCAGATAATATTTTTTTTGCTTTTTCTGGAGTCATATTTATATCAGTAGGTCTTATAGCTTCATGAGCATCTTGTGTTTTATTTTTTGATTTTTTTTCTTTATATTTGCTTGTATATTCTTTACCATAATTTTCTTCAATGAATTTTTTAGCTGCATTTTGTGCGATATCAGAAACTCTTTTTGAATCTGTTCTCATATAAGTTATAAAAGCCAAATTACCATCATTTGTTTCTATTCCTTCATAAAGTTTTTGAGCTATTTGCATAGTTTTTTTTGATGACCAACCTAAAATTGAAACTGCAGATTGTTGTAAAGTTGAAGTTATAAAAGGATCAGGTGATTTTCTAAGACTATCTTTAGTTTTTTTATTAAATAATTTTATATCTTTATCTTTTAGATAATCTAATATTAAATCTTTTTTTTCTTGATCTATTTTTTCATTTTTAATTTTTTTCCCATTTTCTTTCACTAAAGGAATTTTTATATTATCTTTTTCTAAATATATTTTAAAATATTTTTTTGATTTAAATTGAAAAATTTTTCTTTCTTTATCTACTATAAGTTTTAAAGCAGCTGATTGAACTCTACCAGCACTTGTTTTATAATTTTTAAATACTTTCCATACTAATGGACTAACTTTGTAACCTACTATTCTATCTAAGATTCTTCTTGCAATTTGAGCATCAACCTTGTTTAAAGATATTTGTAGAGGTTTTTTTATGGAATCATTTATAGAATTTTTTGTTATTTCAGTAAATATAATTCTGTTTTTTTCTTTAGGATCTAATCCTAATATTTGAGATAAATGCCAAGCAATTGCTTCACCTTCTCTATCCATATCTGAAGCAAGTAAAATTTTTTTGTTTTTGACTTTAGATTTTATCTCTTTTATAACCTTTTCTTTTCCGCTCATTGTTTCAAATTCAGGTTCAAAATTATTTTCTATGTTTACACCAAATTTTTTCTTTGGTAAATCTCTTATATGCCCTTTTGAAGCTATAACTTCAAAATCTTTTCCCAAATATCTTTCTATTGTTTTAGCTTTTGCAGGTGATTCAACTATTACAATATATTTTGAATTTTTTGACATTACAAATCCTCCTGAGTCTTTATCATTAATTTTCTTCCGAGTCTTTTGTCAAAGAAGCTCCAATTTGAGTTGTTGTTATTAATATCATTATTATTTTCTATTATTTCTGATATTTGAGCTATTTTTGAGTCAATATTATCAGCATAGTGAATAATAAATGCTTCTATTGTTTTTGGAAGTATAGGACTACCATATTCTATTTCTCCGTGATGGGATAGAATTATATGGTTTAATTGATTTAATTTTATAAAATCAATTTTCTCTATAAATCTTAATTTAGAATTTATAATGTTTAAACCAATAGCTATATGACCTAATAATTCACCATTTTCAGTTTTTTCTATCCCCGTATTTGTTATTTTATATTCATATATTTTTCCCAAATCATGTAATAAAGCTCCAGATATTATAAGATCTTTATCAACTTTTATTTCATAATTATTTGCAATATTTTCTGCCATCATTAATACTTTTAATGTATGCTCTAATAAGCCATTTTTATAGGCATGATGAACTGTTATAGCTGCTGGTGATTCAATGAAAAGATCATGTATTTTTTTATCTTTTAAAAGTATTTCTGAAGTTAATTTTTTTAAAAATGGGTCTTTAATTTTTTCAATATTTAAGTTTAAATCGTTTATTAAAGTATTTATATTTTTATTAGAAGTTTTTATATACTTATCTTGGTTTTTTACATCTTTTATTATTTCTATAGTATAATTTTTATCTAAATTTATTTGAGGTCTATTTTCAAATATAACAGATTTACCTCTAACTTTTATTATATCTTCAATGTTTATGATCTTATCATGGTCTTCAGCTTTGAACCAATCTATTATTCTCAAAGATTCAGTTTTATCTTTTATAGTGATTAAAAGAAAGACTTTACCATCTTTTGTATTTTGTAATTTTTTAGATACGACTTTTCCTTCAACTTCTATTAATTTTCCAATTTCTATATCTTTTATAAACTCATAATAATTAAACTCATCTTTAAAAATAGATTTGTCTATCATTTGGCCTATACTGTATTGTTCATTCAATATATTTTCCTCCCTTTTTGTAGATTCTTTTGATTCTCTTAGTAATTTTTGAAGTTATTTCATAGTTAATTGTGTTGGCTTTTTCAGCATGTTCATTTGCTGTTGGATACTCTCCAAATATTATAACTTTATCACCAGTTTTAGCATTTAAATCATTTAGATTTACAACCATTTGATCCATTGAAATATTTCCTATTATTTCACATTTTTTTCCTTTTATATTTATAAAAGTTTTATTAGAAAGATTTCTAAATATACCATCAGCATAGCCTATTGGTATTATAGCTGTATTTATATCTTTATTTGTTTTATAAGTTCTACCATATCCAATTGTATCCCCTTTTTTTACATTATTTATTTTTGATATGGTACTTATAAGAGTCATAACTGGTTTTAATTCTTTAAATTGTTTTTTTGAACTTGGTTGAAGTCCATAAGTTGCAATTCCAGGCCTAACAAAATCTAAAGACATTTCAGGATGAAATAAACTCGCTGCAGAATTTGAAATATGTCTAATTGAAAAGTTAATATGTTTTGAATTTAAATAATTTTCAAAATTTTTAAATTCTTTAAATTGTTCAATTATAAATTCATCATCTTCATCAGCAGTAGCAAAATGTGAATAAATACCTTCTATTTTAATATTTTTTTCTTTTATTTTTCTTAAAATTTCATCTATTTCATAATCGTTTAAGCCTATTCTATTTATGCCTGTATTATAATTTAAATGAAATTTAAATTTTTGAATATTTTTTCCAGAATAATACAATATTTTTTCTAAAAATTCTAAAGATGAAATTGTAGGTATTATATATTCAGAATAATCATCTATATATTTCATCATTTCGGGATTAAAGTAGTTAAAAACTAATATTGGTTTTTTAATTCCATTTTTTATTAATTCTACTGCTTCATCTAAAAATGCGACTGCAAATCTTTCATATCCTTCTTTTAAAGCATGTTTTGCTAAGACTTTGCTTCCATGTCCATATGCATCTGCTTTTAAAACTGGCATTATTTTTGTATTTGTTTTTTTGTTTATATATTCAAGATTTTGTAGATAATTATCTATATCAATTAATGCAAAAGTTCCACGATTATCAAATATCAATTTAGTTCCCCCTTAAGAAGATTCAATAAAAGATTTATATTTTCTATTTTATTTGATATTATTATTTCATTATTTTGAAGTTTTATTATTAGATTTTTTGAGGTTAAAACTGTATCTTTTACATCCTTTATTTGATATTCAACATATCTTGGATTGAAAAAACCAAAGTTTATATAAAAAAGCTTTTTTTGACTATCTACTATTATTGGGAACTTCATATATTTTCTTATAAAAAAAATTAAAATGGATGAAAAACAGATTAAAAATAAAAATCCCAAAAAATTATTTTGAGTTTTAGAAATTAAATAATTTCCAATATAAAATATTATAAAAGCTAAAATTATTGGTAATATATGAAAAATTTTTAAGTATCTAAAATTATATCTCATAATATATTATTCTCCTAAATATTAATTAAATTATTCAAATTTATTATACTCTAACTTATATGATTATACAAATTTTTAATAAAAAAATATATATTTTTTTATTAAAATAATAAAAAGGACAGCTTAGCTGTCCTAATAATGATATTTTTCATTGTTATTTATTTTAAAAGATCTAAATATTTGTTCTGCTATGAATAATGAGACCATTTCATGTGTAAAAGTCATTTTAGAAAGTCCCATGATAAGATCTGCTGATTGATATATTTTTTGATGATGTCCAAGAGGACCTCCTATAAAAAAAGTTATATATTTTTTTCCGTAACATTGAAATTTGTCTAATTTTTTAGCAAATTCTATAGAATTAAAGTTTTCACCTCTTTCATCTAAAACTATATTTATTGAGTTTTCCATATATTTTTCTATTTTATTATAATCGTTTAATTTATATTGTTCAGGAGATATTTTATTTAAATCTCCCGATAATGGGATTTCTATAAATTCTATTTTTTGAAATTTTGATATCCATTTTAAATACTGTGAAATTCCCTTTTTTATATAAGAAGTTTTTATTGGTCCAATTAATATTATTCTATATTTCATGAAAGTTTAGAGAGAATAAATTCTTCTATTGTTTGTAAATTTCCTTCAATATTATTATCAGCAATTTTTTTAAATGAATCTATTAATATTGAAGAAGTTAATGGTGTTGGAATATTTATTTTTTCTATTTCACAGTCAAAATGTTCAATTACTTTTCTCGATGTATAATATATATCTAATAAAGAAATATCTGATACTTTTGCGTTTAAAGTTAAAATGAAATTATTATCACTTTTTTTATCTATAAATATACTTCCTGGGATTTCAACTAATAATTCTCTTTTTATTTGTTCAGCAAGCCATCTGTTTTTTGAATTTATATAAAAATCTAATGTTATTAAATAACTCCTAACTCCAATTATACATCCTCCAGCATTTTCATTTGGCTCATTTGGTCCAAAATCAGATGTAAGCTTTCCTGTTTTCATTCTCCATTTCAATGATTCAAAACCATCTTTTCTTATATAATTTATATGTTTTTTGTTTGAAATATCAGTAGAATTTTCATATGAGAAAATTGGAATATTAAATTTAGAAGAAATTTTTTCAGAAAGATCGAGAGCCATTTTTTGAGCTTCATCATTTGTTATTTCTGTTATGGGAATTATAGGTATAACATCCACAGAACCTATTGCTGGATGTGCACCAGAGTGATTTTTCATATCAATTTCATTTATGCATATCTCTGTCATTTTAAATAAATAATTCATAACACATTCTGGTTTACCTATAACAGTTAATAATGTTCTATTATAATATTCATCCATTTTATAGGATATAACCCACATTTTTTCATATTCATTTGCCATGTCAATTATTTTTTTTATTAATTTTTCATCTTTTCCTTCGCTAATATTTGGGACAGCCCCCAATAATTTCATAATTAAATTCACCTCTTTATATTTTTATTAGTCATAGCTCCCTTAGTGGCTATTCCTAAAAGTATTGAAAATGATATTGTAGAAGTTCCTCCAGCAGACAAAAAAGGTAATGCAATTCCAGTAACAGGCATTATTCCCATATTCATACCAATATTTTCAAAAATATGAAAGAATAATAAAAATGCAGAAACGATATAAAAGTACTTCCAAAATATATCATAACTTATTTTATAAAGTTTATACAATCTTAATAAGATTAAAAGATAGAGAAATAGTACTAAAGAAATACCAATAAATCCAAATTCTTCCCCTATTACCGAAATGATAAAATCACTATGATTTTCAGGTACAAAATTTCCCAAATTCATATATCCATTCATATAACCTCTTCCCAATATTCCGCCAGAACCTATAGCTCTTGTAGATTGTATTACATTATAACTTATTCCTGAAGAATAAGCTTCTGGAGATAAAAATCCTATTATTCTTGCTTTTTGATAATCTTTCATAAAGAAAAATAAAACTGGTGCAGCAGCCATTCCAGAAAAAAATAAAAATTTCCACAAGAATTCAAATTTTCCAGATAAAAATATAAAAATAAACCATATTAATAATACTATAAAAGTAGTTCCTAAATCTGGTTCTTTATATATTAAAATTGCGGAAAATATAACCAATATAGATGAAAAATAAAAATGTTTTTTTGATTTATAAGACAATATATAACTTAGGTAAAGAATTAAAAATAATTTAAAAAATTCAGAAGGTTGAAATCCTCCGAGAGGTCCAAGTCTTATCCATCTCTTTGCCCCATAAGTAGTTGTTCCTAAAAATAAAACAGCTATTAATGATAAAAATGAAAGTATGAAAAAAATTGGAATAGATTTCTTAAAGGTTCTGTCTGGAATTATTAAAATAAAATTATAAATTATAAATCCAACTATTATAAATAAAATTTGTTTTTCTGATACAGATTCTCTATAGGTATTTAATACAGAACTTTTTATTGCGAAATAACCTATTATAGCCAAAATAATATAAGAAAAAAATAAAATATATTCAAATCTTACAAATCTTTCATTTTTATCATTGAATTTTTTTAACAAGTTCATCATTTCACCTCATTATTATTTTATAAAGTAATTATAACATTTAAAAGTTTAAAAAAGAGTTAAAAAAGACCATTTAAAAGATGACACGGTGTATTACTTATGTTATAATAAATATATAATAAAATATTGAATGGTGGTTTGAGATGATAGGAGAAAATTATATACATTTTTATGATATAGATTCTACTAATAACTATTTAAAAAATAATTGGAGAAATTTGCCATCGGAGACAGTTGTGAGGGCCAGTGTACAAAATTCTGGTTATGGTAGAAAAGGAAATCATTGGTCATCTGAGTTGGGTGGTTTATGGTATTCTGTTTTGTTTAAACCTAAGAGTAGACCTTTGAATCCTTGGCATTATGTTAGAGTTTTTTCTTTGGCTATATACGACACTTTAGCTAAATATAGTATAAATGCAAAAATAAAATGGCCTAATGATTTATTAGTTAATGATAAAAAAATTTGTGGTATTGTCGGTGAAAGCATAATAACTGGAAAAGTTCCCAATGCCATAATTGTTGGAATTGGTATAAATGTAAATAATGATATTCCGTATCATTTGAAAAATTATGCTGTAAATTTAAAATCTTTGATAGATAAAGAAGTAAGTGTTGAAAAGATTATGAATGAAATAAATCATAAAGCTTATAATTCTTATTATTTAAGGTATTTAAAGGAAAAATCTGTTTCTGTTATTACAAAAAAATGGCTCAAAGTTTTAAATATAAAGATTAATGATGAAGTTACTTTGATCAATTTGAATGAAAAAAAAGAAAATGTTTTTATTGAAAAAATAACACCAGATTATTTGGAGGTTATTGATATAGATGGCAATATAAAAAAAATATATGCAGGTGAAATAAGCGTTCGAAAATCGGGAGGTAAATGATGAATATCAAAGAATTAATAAGTGAGGAACAAATAGAAGAAAGAGTGAAAGAAATGGGAAAAGAAATCACAGATTATTATAAAGAGAAAACAGATGAATTAGTTGCTGTCTGTGTATTAAAAGGGTCAATAAATTTTTATAGTGATCTGGTTAAAAGAATAGATATGAATGTTTTATATAACTTCATTCAAGTGTCAAGTTATTCTGGTAAAAATACTACTGGTAGAATTAAAGTTAAGAGTTGGGTTGAAGAGTCTTTAGAAGGAAAACATGTTTTAATAGTTGAAGATGTTGTAGATACTGGTAATACATTAAAATATATTATAAAATATTTAGAAAGACAAAAACCAGCTTCTATAGAGATAGCATCAGCAGTTGTTAAGAATGTCTATCAACATGGAGTTAATGTTAAATTTCCTGGATTTGATCTTGGAGACTATTTTATTCTTGGCTATGGCCTTGATTATGATCAAAAGTATAGAAATTTGCCATATATTGGTTATGTTGAATAAATAAGGAGGGTTTTTATGATTAAAAATATCGATGAATATGTTAAAAAAGTAGAAGAAGCATCAAAATATATAAAGGAACAAATAAAAGATAATATTGATTTAGCTATTGTTTTAGGTTCTGGACTCGAAACAGTTTTAGAAAGTGTAGAAAGTCCTATCAATATATCTTATGAAAATATACCAAATTTTCCTAAGTCTACAGCCCCTGGTCATAAAGGGGAATTAATAATTGGAAATATAGGTTCTAAAAAAGTATTGCTCATGAATGGTAGGTTCCATTATTATGAGGGATATACTATGAAAGAAGTAACTTTTCCTATTAGAGTTATGAATGAAATTGGAATAAATAAACTAATAGTTACCAATGCAGCTGGTGGAATGAATCCAAATTTTGAAAAGGGTATACCTTGTATATTAACAGACTTCATAAATTTCTTTGGAGATAATCCATTACTTGGAGAGAATAATGACAATTGGGGTCCAAGATTCCCAGATATGTCAGAACCTTTTTCAAAAAAAATGATTGAAGCTGCTTTAAAATCTGCTAAGAATGTAGAAGAAAAAGTATTTACGGGAGTATATCTTGGAATTACAGGTCCAACTTTTGAAACACCTGCTGAATTGAGAATGATGAGAAATTTTGGAGCAGATTTAGTTGGAATGTCTACAGTTCCAGAAGTAATAGTTGCGAATCATGCAGGAATGGAAGTTTTAGGTATCTCAGCTATAACTGATATGGCAATTGCTGAAGGACTTGAAAAAGTTACATCTGATGATGTTTTAGAAGTTGCTAAGAATGCTGGTAGAAAAATCTCTAAAATAATTATGGATTTAATAAACAATATGTGATCCGGATTTTCCCAATCCGGATACTTTTTTTACTATCTTGGGGGCATTTTAATGAAAAAAAATATTATTTTATTTGTATATGTAACTTTTATTTTTATACATTTATTTTCTTTTTTTAATAAATATGAAAGGTTATTTCTAAAACCTGGATATTATTTTGAATATAATATTAGCAATAATAAACAGGTCAATTTTAATTTGTTCAATATTTCAAAATTCCCTGTATTGGATAGTAATGAAATCCTTTCTAAAGCTTGGTCTCAACAAAGAAGTTTGATTGGTGGACAAATTATGGTAGAATCTTCAAATTATACACATGCAATATCTTCATCAAATGCAATGGGACTTTTACAAATGAAATATTTAACTGGACAAGATTTATATGTATATAATTTATTCGATCCTTATGATAATTTAAAAGGAGCTTTGGAATATCATGGTTATCTTAGATTATTATTTGATGATGAAAAAAAGCAAATAGCAGCTTATCATGATGGTCCTTCAAAAATACTAAAGAATGGAATGACATCATCAGGCGAATTATATTATTTAAAAGTTAAAGAGCAACAAAAAAAATATCAGAATAGAAAAATATATTCACCTTTTATTTATGGCTTAAGTTTTGGATATGATGGCTTAAATCTCGATGTTGAAAAAATAAATACATCGATATATTTGTCTGCGGCTTACAGAAAAATCGAGTTTTATTCAGATTTATATATCAATTTATCTAAGAAAAGTGATATAATAAAAAGTGATTTTAATTTTGAAATTTCTGTTTTATATTATCCTTCGACGGTATTTGCTTTTGGAATAGAAAATTTATCTGGAGTAATAAGAATAGGGTTACCCTGGGAACATTTTATATTAAAATTTTATAATGATCCTGAATTTTCTTATTTTAAAAAAATCAATGATATAGTTGATTTTAAAGCAATTTTGAGAAACAATTACTCCAAATTAGGTTTTGGTTTTAAATATAAAAATATACAAAGTGATTTATATTATGAGATATTTTCAAATTCATTTATTTTTGAAATTAAACTATTTTGAGAGGGGTTTGTAAATGGGTAAATACTTAGCGAAAATTCGTGAATGGTGGTTAAGTCTTGAAAAAAGACAAAAAGTTATTTATTCCTCTTTACTTGCAGGGTTAATACTCGTGGTTATAGTGTCTGTTATTCTTTTAAACAAAGTTACTTATAGTTTTTTTCTTTCTGGTGTTGAACAATCAGAAGCTGGAAATATAATTTCTAAGCTTGAAGAGATGAACATAAAGTATAAAGTTACACCAGGTGGATCTATATATGTTGCTGATGTTAATGTAAATGAATTAAGAATGAAAATGGCTGCGCAAGGAACTCTTGGAGGAACTAATAGAGGATATGATTTGCTTAGTAATCAAGGTTTTGGAGCTACATCATATGATAAACAAGTTAATTATCAAATAGCTTTAGAAGGAGAATTATCTAAGAGTATATCTACAATACAAGGCGTTAAGTATTCAAGAGTACATTTAGTTATTCCGCCAAGAACATATTATCAAGTCGGTGAAACTGCTAAACCGAGAGCATCAGTCCTTTTAATATTAGATGCAGGTTATACTTTGAAAAATGATCAAGTTATGGGAATAGTAAATTTCATAACTGGTTCTGTACAGGGACTTGAAAGAGAAAATGTTAAAGTAGTTGATAATTATTCTAATGACTTAACAGCTAGTGTAACTGATTATGGAGTTGGAAATGCAAATACTAAATTTCAATTAAAAAAACAACTTGAAGACTATTATTCTGAAAAAGTTGAACAAAATCTTCAAACTATATTTGGTTTGGGGAATGTCGTTGTTATACCAGAAATAAATTTAAACTGGGAAAAAATAGAAAGTGAAGAAAGAGAGTTAAAACCTTCCACTAAAGATAAAGGAATAATATTAAGCCAACAAAATGAAAGTCAAGAGTCGTATGATAACAATTCTACTCAAGGAGTAGTTGGAACTGATTCGAATGTTCCGCCTTTTACATATCAATCTCCTGAGAATGCAGATGGAATACTTTATAAGAATTCAAAAACAATTACTAATTATGATGTTGGGGAAATTTATAAAAAAACTGTTGAAGATAAAAATGGAGAAATATCTTCAAAATCATTCACAGTTTTTGTTGATTTTCAAAAAGCTAATATACCTGAAAATGATGAAATCAAACAACAATTTACACAAGCAATTTCTAATGCGGTAGGTACTTCACAAGAAAATATAACTGTTATGTCTATGGCATTTAATAGAGAATATGAAACTATTAGAGCTGAACTTGAACAAAATATTAAAGAAAAAAATGATAAAATTATTTTAATTCTTACATTGATAATAAGTGTTAGTTTATTAACATTATTAATGTTTGTAGTTATGAAATTGATGAAGAGAAGAAAAACAAGAAAAATAATTGAAGAAAGAAAAAGAAAACTTGAAAGTAGAGTTAAAGAAGTTGTTAGTGAATTAGAAGAAGAAACTATAGAAGAATATACACCTGCTCAAGAAGCTCAAAAGAAATTAGAAGAAATTGTTGATGCGAGACCAGAAGATGTTGCCGAAATCATAAAAATCTGGATAAATTCGCAATAAGGGAGGGATTTATATGGAAAAAAATGAATTGAATGGAATTAAAAAATCAGCAATTTTATTAGTTCTTATGGGTTCTGATAGAGCGGGGAAAGTTTTGAAAAAATTAAATGATACGGATGTAGAGCAATTAACGCTTGAAATAGCTAATTTAGAAAAAATAGAGGAACCTATAAAAGAAAATATTTTAGCTGAATTTTTTGAATTTGCTAAGGTTAAAGAGTTTATCAATAAAGGTGGAGTAGAATATGCAAAACAACTTCTTGAAAATGCATTTGGTCCTGATAAAGCAATAGAAATAATAGAAAAATTGGTATCTAATTTACAGGTTAAACCTTTTGATTTTCTGAGAAAAATAGATGTTGCACAAATGGTAAATGTTTTACAAAATGAACATCCTCAAACAGTAGCTTTGGTTTTATGTTATTTACCTCCTGTTACTTCATCTCAAGTAATTGCAAATTTGCCAGAATCATTGCAAGTAGATGTAATAAAGAGAATATCTGTAATGAATTCAGCAACTCCTGATGTGGTAAAAGAAATAGAGTCAAAGATGAAAGATAGACTTTCAACATTTACGGTTCAAACTTTTTCTCAGGTTGGAGGAATAGAAGTTTCAGCTGAAATAATGAATAGTATAGATAGAGTTGTAAGTAAAAATATTTTTGACAGACTTTCTGAAAGAGATCCTAAACTTTCAGAAGAAATTAGAAAAAGAATGTTTGTTTTTGAAGATATTGTTAAACTTGATGATAGAGCAGTTCAAAGAATTGCAAGAGAAATCGAAACAAAAGATCTTACTTTGTCTTTAAAAGGAGCTTCTGAAGAAGTAAAAGAAAAAATGTTTTCAAATATTTCAAAAAGAGCTGGTCAGATAATAAAAGAAGAATTAGAATTTATGGGTCCTGTTAGAGTTAAAGATGTTGATGAGGCTCAACAAAGAATAGTCAATATAATAAGAAAGTTAGAAGAATCAGGTGAAATAATAATTGGTGGTGGTGGAGGTGAAGAACTAATTGTATAATAAAAAAATAATAGATAATAAGTACGTAGTTCTTGATACCCCAATAAATATAGAAGATAAAGATAAAATTAATAAAATAAACGAAAATAATAAAAGTTTGATTTTAGAGAAAGAAATAGAAATCAAATTGAAAGATGCTGAAAAAAAATCTGAGACATTAATAGAAGAAGCAATTTCAAAATCTAAAAAAATATTAGAAGAAGCAAGAATAAAAGCTGAAAATGAATCCAAAAAAATTCATGAAGAATCATTAAAAGAAATAGAAAATCTTAAGTTAAAAGAAGTTGATAATTTTAAAGAAAAACTTCAAAAAAATTTAGATGAATTAGATCATTATTATGATGATCTAATTTCATCATCTAATTACTTTATTTTTGAAGTCATAAAAACGGTTACAAAAAAATATTTAAATGAAGAAATTTTTAATAAACCAATATGGTTAAATGAGGCAATATCAAGATTAAAAAATCGTCTTACAACTTATAGTAAAGTAAAGATAAGAATGAATTCTAATATGAATGAAAAATATTATGAAATTTTTAAAGAACTTTTATCTGATTCATTCACTATAAAAGAAGATAACTCATTAGAAGATAATCAAATAATTGCAGACACTGAATCAGGCATTTTTGATATAAATCCTGAAATGTATATAGAAGAAATAATGAACTCTTTGGAGGAATCCATAAATGAGGAAAATTGATTTTGAAAATATACTCTATAATTTTAAAAATAATTTAAAAAGCAAATCCAATTTAATATTAGAAGGAAAAGTTAACAGAATTGTTGGAGTTACTATAGAATCAACAGGACCAGATGCTGCTATAGGCGATTTATGTAAAATAAAATTAAAAAATAAAAACACTTCTCTTGCTGAAACAGTAGGATTCAAAGATAATAATTTATTACTCATGCCTTATGAAGATGTAGAAGGGTTATATGTTGGGGCTTCTGTAAAAAAATTAAATAAAAAAGTTTCAATAAATGTTGGAGATGAACTTTTAGGAAGAGTAGTTGATGGGCTTTGTAGACCAATAGATGAAAAAGATTTAAAACTTAAAGATAGTATAAGTATATATAATTCTCCTCCAAACCCTTTAAAAAGAAAAAATATTGAAAATCCTCTTTCTGTTGGAATTAAAGCTATTGATGGAATGTTAACTATTGGAAGAGGACAACGTATAAGTATAATGGCTGGTAGTGGAGTTGGAAAAAGTACATTATTAGGAATGATTGCGAGAAACACAGAAGCTGATATAAATATAATAGCCTTAATTGGTGAAAGAGGAAGAGAAGTAAGAGAATTTTTAGAAAGGGATCTTGGTGAAAAGGGATTAAAAAAATCAGTAGTAATTGTTTCTACCTCTGATCAACCAGCTCTTATGAGGGTAAAAGCTTTATATACAGCAACTTCTATAGCTGAATACTTTAGAGATAAGGGGAAAAATGTTCTTTTAATGGTTGATTCGCTAACAAGATGGGCTATGGCTAAAAGAGAAATAGGTCTTTCAACAGGTGAACCACCGGCAACTAGAGGATATACTCCAAGTGTTTTTTCAGATCTCCCAAAAATATTAGAAAGGGCTGGTAATTCAGATAAAGGTACTATGACAGGAGTTTATACAGTTCTTGTTGAAGCAGATGATATGAATGATCCAATTGGTGATACAGTTAGAGGTATTGTTGATGGTCATATAGTATTATCCAGAAAATTAGCTGATTCAGGACATTATCCTGCAATTGATATATTATCAAGTGTTTCAAGGGTTATGAATAATGTCATCAGTAAAGAACATTTAATTTCTTCTAGACTTATTAAAGATTTATATTCTACTTATAAAGATGCAAAAGATTTAATTGAAGTAGGGGCTTATAAAAAAGGAATGAATCAAAAGATAGACAAATCCATAGAGTTAATAAATGATATTAATTTATTTCTAACACAAGATGTTTCAGAAAGTTTTCTTATTGAGGATATAGTTCAAAAAATGTTAGAAATATCGAATATGGCCAATAATTAAATGGAGGTATTTTAAATGGGTATTCCTGCAGAGTATTTGATTTTAGTCATTTCTTTTGCAATAGTATTATTCTTATTGCTTTTAAAATTTCTTTTTAAAAAAACTTTAACTCCTGTAAATTACAGGAAAGCAAATGAAAGTATAACAGCTTATTTGTACTTACTACCATCTTTTGTGGTACTTTCAATATTTGTTTTTTGGCCTGTAATATACTCTTTTATTTTAAGTTTTTTTAAATGGGATTTCCAGAATCAGGCAAATCCAGCATTTATAGGTTTAGAAAACTATAAAAAATTATTTCAATTAAAAAATCCTATAGATGTCAGTTTTAATCAAGCCTTTTTTAATTCTCTATTAATTCTTTTGACATTTATATTTTTAATGCATTGGATTTTTGATATTAAAAAAATTCAAAATAAAAAACATAAAAATATAGTTAAAATAATGAGTATTTTGGGGATTGCTGGTATAATTTTGACTGTTTTTTTCAATGTTATTGGAATAATTAGTTCTTTAATTTTGGTTATTGCTTATACAATATTGGCTGCTAAAAAATTTGCTTATAATACAAATGATAAATTAATGGGAAGACTTATATTATTTTTTGTCTTCATATTTTTAACTTCTAAGATAGGGATTTTAGATATAATAAAATATGTTTCTATAGCGAAGCAAGAAGCAGATTTTATAAAAGCTATTTGGAATACTACATATTATGTATTATTATCAACGCCTATAACAATATTTTTGGCGCTTTTAATAGCACTTTTAATGAATAGAAAATTATTTGGAAAAACTTTTTTTAGAACTATTTATTTTATACCTTTTGTAACCAGTGTAGTTGCGGTTTCATTGGTATGGCAATGGATTTTTAATGATAATGGTCTTTTGAACTATTTTTTACAACAAATGGGATTTGAAAAGGTTTTGTGGCTTAAAGATGAAAAGTTTACAATACCAACGGTTGCTATAATATCTATTTGGAAATTGATAGGTTATTATTCTGTAATATTCCTTTCAGGATTACAAAATATAAGTAGAACATATTATGAAGCAGCAGAAGTAGATGGAGCTAATCCATGGCAAAAATTTAAATTTATTACTTGGCCATTATTATCTCCTACAACATTTTTTATTTTGATTGTTTCTATGATAGGTGCATTTAAGGTGTTTTCGGAAATTTTCGTTCTTTATTCAGGTATGCCTGGACCATACAATAACTCTGGTTTAACGGTTGTATATTTTATATATGATAAGTTCTATACACAACAAAGAATGGGAGAAGCAAGTGCTGCAGCTTATGTGCTTTTTGGAATTATTCTTTTGTTCACTTTCATACAAATAAAAGCCGGTAAAAAAAGAGTTCATTATGATTCTTAAGGAGGAATGAAGATGAATTATACTAAGTTTTGGAAAACGCTTATAAATGTAATAATATATTTATTGGTCGCAGGTGGAGCTGTTGTTATGATTCTTCCTTTTGCTTGGATGATAATGACATCATTAAAAACAGATGGAGAAGTTAATAATTGGCCACCTACATGGACATCTAAAAATTTTGGTTCAACTAGAGATATTAATTTGGCAAAAGGATCTTCTACTATTTCAAATAAATCTGTTTTATCATTAACCGAATTTAAATCGTTAACTTCAAATAGTATTTATAATCCTAATAAACTTGTTTATTATGTTAATGATGATAAGGTTAGAAGAGGTGAAATAACTTTAAATTATGATAAAATAAATTTTGCTGATTCTGAAGATTTAAATGTTTTATTAGAAGAATTTTATAAATATTTTGATAATAGTGATGTAAGAAAAGATATTAATTTATTTTTTATAGATAGGGAGGCTACGCCAGAAAATTTTGAAAAATTATATTTTGGATTATTTTCTCCAGAAACGGGCTACTATAAAAAAACTAATATGGTAAAAAATATAATATTAGATCTGAATAAAATGTCAAAATTTATAGATCTTACTTTAGAAAAAAATATAAATCGTTTGCCGTACTTTAGAATAAATGATTCTTATGATCAAAATAGAATAAATGAAATAAATGATAAAAAACAAGAATTTGAAAATTATTTAAAAGTTCTTAGAACAGAAATAAATAAAACTATAAATGAAATTGAAATATATTCAAAAGGTTTAGGTTTGATATCTATTGAAGAAAATGAAAAAATATTGAATTTATTGATGGACTTTAACACAAATATAAAAACTTTTCAAGATTCAATACTATCGAAATCTAATATGTTAATATCTAAAAATATATATGAACCTAATATACAAAATATAAATACATTGAATATGTACTCTTATTTTATTAGTAATTATGAAAATATTCAAAATAAAAAACTTGATAATTTAAAAATAACTTTTAAAGTTCCTTTAAAGGAAGATATGTATAATAATTTTGTAGAAGATATAAAAAAATCTGATTTTTCAGAAGAATTCAAAACAGAAGTTTTAAAATTATCAAATAAAAAAAATATTTTAGAATTAAAAGAATTAGTTATACAACATTTTGAAACAAAAATAATTGAAAATATAAAATCTGATTTTATAAATGAACCAAAAGATTTATCAAGATTTATAAGTGTATTAAGAACTCTTTCAAAAAATAATGCTAATATAAATAATTATGCAGAATATATAACTAATAGTGAGTTTGAATTTATAAATTCAAAGATATCAGATAAACAAAATGAATTTGAGTCACTGTTAAATTTAAGGATTTCTACAGATAATGAATTGAATAAATTTACAAAATTTTATTCAAATAGTATATCAAGAGTAGAATTATTAGAAACTTCAGAAATTATAGATAAAATACTTTATAAAGAGAATTCAAATATAGAAATATATACAAAAAAAATATATTCGAGTTGGTTAATAGATGAAATGCCTATCGCAAAAGCAAATTTTACATTTGGTGAAAAATTTAAAAACATATTTCAAAATTATGTAGATGCATGGAATGCTGCGCCATTTTCTAAATATTATATGAACACCGTTTTAATGGCTACAGCAACAACTGTTTTAGAAATAATAATTGGATCAATGGCAGCTTTTGCTTTTGCAAAATTGAATTTTTTTGGTAAAAATTTTATTTTTACTTTATTTTTGGCTACTATGATGGTACCTGGAGAAGTTATGCTTGTACCAAATTATATTACAATAAGTAGATTTCAATGGATAGACTCATATTATGCATTAATTGTACCTTGGGTTGTAAGTGTTTTTGCTATTTTCTTGTTAAGACAACAATTCCTTACTGTACCTAATGAATTATGGGATGCAGCAAAAATAGATGGTTCTTCAAGTTGGAGGTTCTTGTGGACTGTTATGGTTCCATTAAGCAAACCTTCAATATTAACTGGAGCTTTATTAAAGTTTGTAGGAAGTTGGAATGCATTTTTATGGGTTCTTATAGTTACAAAGAGTCCAGAAATGAGAACATTAGCTGTTGGATTGCAAACATTTAGAAGTGAATCTGGAGAAATATACAATTTATTGATGTCAGCATCTACATTCTCATTAATTCCGGTAATATTATTATTTATACTTCTACAAAACTACTTTGTTGAAGGTATAGCAAAAAGTGGTTTAAAAGGTTAAGGAGGAATTTTATGCCATTTGTAACGATAAAAGAGGTCAATAAAAAAAATCATAAAAAAGTAAAAAAAAGCAAAAAAGTTTCAATAGTATTTTTATTTGTACTAATGACTTTTTTTGGATTTCAAATTTTTAGAATAGTGTTTTATTATAAAGATCTTGAAAATCAATACAATGGCATAAAAGCAGAACAAATAAAGTTAGAAGAAATATATAAAAACAAATATGAAAAATATAGTCTTTTAAAAATAAAATTGGAAGAGAGAGGAGTTTTATTAAATAATGGAACAATACTCCAAAATGATATTTACAACATCCCACAAACCAAAGAAAGAACAAATTGAAAAAGCTTACGAATATGCTAAAGCTTATGATGGTGTCTATAAAAATAGAAGACATATATATAAATATATAAATGATGAAGATTTTTATTTTTCAATTGATAAAAATAATAATTTAGAGATAATCTGGAAGAATGGTAAGTTTTTTTACCATCCTTCCATTGCTAAGATTAGGTATAATAATTATGAGCATACTAAAGATGATTATTTAATAAAATCATTAACTCCTTGTAAAGAAGATTCTATTTTGGATTTAACATATGGTCTTGGTAGTGAAGCATTATTATTGGCAGCTTTTTCTGATAATGTGATAGGACTTGAAGGATCATATCCAATATATATAATTGTAAAAGAAGGTTTAAAAAATTATAATTTCCCAGATAATTGGATGAGAAAAGCCTCTAAAAACATAAAAATTAAAAATTTTAATTATAAAAAATATATTTATAAACAAAAAGAAAATTCCTTTGATCTTGTCTATTGTGATCCAATGTTTGAAAACCCACAAATGAAATCTGCCAGTTTAAATCCTTTGAGAAGATTTGCTGTTTATGATCAATTAGATGAAAAGGATATAGAACAAATGTATAAAATATGCAAAAAGAAAGTTGTTATAAAAGCTAGAGACAAAGATAGTATATGGAATTGGTTGAAAGTAGATGAAAAAATGGGTAGTAGTCATAGTGGAGTATATTATGGAGTGATAAATAAAAAATGAAAATTCCGATAATAACTGGACCAACAGCTAGCGGAAAAAGTGATATAGTTTTAAAATTGGCAGAAGATTTAAATGCTGAAATAATATGTATGGATTCAAGACAAATATACAAAGAAATAAATATTGGAACTGCAAAACCAAATATTTATGAAATGCAAAAAATAAAACATCATTTATTTGATATAATTGATTTAAAAGAAAGCTTCAATGCATATGAATATGTTAAACTTGTCGATAAAACTATAAAAAATATTATTTTGAGAAATAAAATTCCTATATTGACAGGAGGAACAGGTTTTTATATTGATGCTTTAACAAAAGGCTTTTTTAATGTGGAAAATAATTATTCTATAAGAAAATATCTTGAAAATATTTCTTTAGAAAAAAATTTATATCAAATTTTAAAACAAATTGATATTGATTCATATAATAGAATACATAAAAACGACAAAAAAAGAATAATAAGGGCTTTAGAAATATTTTTAAACACTGGAAAAACAATGACATATCATATGAAAAAAAGTATTTTAAATAAATCTAATTACGATTTTCAAATTATAGTTTTAAATAGAGATAGAAAAAATTTACATGATAGAATCAATAAAAGAGTTGACAAAATGATAGAAAATGGTTTAATTGAAGAGGTTAAATCTTTAAAAGAAAAAGGGTATGATCCAAATTTAAATGCTTTAAATACAATAGGCTATAAAGAAGTTTTTAAGTATTTGGATTATAATTGTGATTTAAAAGATACGGTAGAAAATATAAAAACTAATACAAGAAGATATGCAAGAAGACAAATTATATATTTTAGACATATAAAAGAAGCTATATGGGTAGAATTAAGTTCAAATAATGAAGAAAATAAAAATAAATTAATCCAAATTATTAAGGGGGGTTTTTGATGTCAGAGAAATTTAACTTACAGGACAGATTTTTGAATATTTTAAGAATTAGTAAGGTAGAAGTAAAGATATATTTTGAAGGTGATTTTCAAACAAGTGGCATAGTTAAATCATTTGATAATTATACTATACTTTTAGAAAAAAATGGTGAACAATCATTAGTTTATAAACATGCAGTTAAAATGATGGTTCCTTCAAAGTTTATAAAACTATTTCAACCTAATGAAAATCAGTGAAGGTGATAGAAATAAATAATGGTGTATTATTATCAGTACAACAAAGAGAAGATAAGTCTTCACAAATAGAAGAACTTATCTCTCTTTGTTCTAATATTGATATAAATGTTGAAAAAGTTTTTCAGCAAAAAAGAAATAAATATGATTTAAAATATTATTGTGGAAAAGGTAAATTATTAGAAATAAAAGAATATATGAAAGCTTTAAAAGATACAAATATAAAGTATTTAATAGTAAATGATAGAATAACTAATATACAGAGAAAAAATATTCAAAAAATAATTACAAATAATTTTGAAATAATAGATAGAACACAAGTAATATTAGAAATCTTTAGGAAAAATGCTAAAACTAAAATAAGTAAAATACAAGTTGAGTTGGCCAGTTTGAAGTTTGAATATTCTTCATTAAAAGGTCAAGGAAATGAGATGTCAAGAACTGGTGGTGGAATTGGAACAATTGGACCTGGAGAAACACAGTTAGAGTATGATAGAAGAACTATAAATAAAAGAATAAATCAATTAAAAGAAAAATTAAAAGAAGCTACTCAAAAAAGAGATTTGACCTCTAAAAATAGAGATAAACTTCCATATCCAAAATTTTCTTTAGTTGGGTATACTAGTGCTGGAAAATCTACTTTATTAAAAACTTTAACTGAAGATAAAAATTTAATAGTTTCAGAAAAATATTTTTCGACATTAAGTCCAACTAATAGAAAAATTCAATTTCCTTGTGGATTAAATAGTTTTTTTTCTGATACAGTAGGGTTTATTGAAAATCTTCCAATTGAATTAGTTGAATCTTTTAAATCTACATTAGAAGAAATAAATAATTCTGACATAATACTTCATTTAATAGATAGTACAGATAAAAATTTGAGTAAAAAAATATCTGTTGTAAATTCTATGATAGAACAAATAGAGTTTAAAAGGAAATTGATTATAAAAGTATTTACAAAAATAGATTTATTAAATGATGAAAAGTATGAAGATTTAAAAATTTTATATCCAGAGTCTTATTTTATAAATTGTTTAGATATTAATTCTATAAACAATTTTTTGAATAAATTAATTTTAGAACTTAAATTATTAAATGAATATGAATTTAAAAAAATACAAATAAATTATAATGAATATTGGAAAATTGAAAAAATGAATGGAATTATAGGAATTCTTTCTAAATCTGAAAATGAAAAAGGATATGAAATGGAAATTATAAAAAATCAATCTATAAAAGAGTTTTAATTTTTGGAGGTGAGCTTTATGAGAAAGATATTTATTTTAATAATAAATTTTTTATTTCTTATAAATATTTTTGCATCTGTATTTAATTTGCCTATAAAAGATTCCTATATAACTTCATCATTTGGAGAGTATAGAAATACTGGAAATAATCCTCATTTTCATATGGGTATTGACTTTTCTACTTTTAATAGAGAAAATATAGATGTACTTACAGCAGCAGAAGGTTATTTAGAAAAAGTTTGGATAAATGATCCAGTTTATGGAAATACTATATTCATAAAACATCCAGATCTTGGGTTAACTACTGTATATGCACATTTGAATTCTTTTTCAAAGAAAATAACAGGATTTACAGAACAGATAAATGAAGAATTTTCTACAAAAAGAATAGAAATAATATTTCCAGAAGAAGAATTAAAAATTAATAAAGGCGAAGTTATTGCTTATTCGGGTTCTACAGGAGAAGCTATGGCTCCACATTTACATTTTGAAGTTTGGGAAATGAAAGAAAATGGTAATATAATAAGAGATGCTTTGGAATATATTGAATACAAAGAAACAAGAGAAAAGAATCTGGAACTTTTAAGTATAAGATCTAATAATAAATATTTTGATATAAAAAAAGATGAAATATCAACTATTGAATATAGTGGAGATTACCCAAACTTAGAAATAAGAGTTAGAGAAAAAATTGGTAATAATACAACTATATTACCTAAAAAAATGTCTTTATACATAGATAATAGGATTGTTTATAAATTGAATTTTGCACAAATAAAAGAAGAAGAGGCATATAATCCAAGCGTTTTTGGTTATGGATCTACTGCTACTGTGTATTGGTTAAAACTTTATTCTAAAGAAGCCTTAACTCCTATTGAAATAGATAATTGGGGTCAATTTATTGGTAAAAATTTAAATAATTCTGTTGGTAAAATAGAATTAGAAGATTTTTGGGGAAATAAAGAAATTTATAATATAAGGTTTAATAAATTATATTAAATAAAAGAGATACATAAATTTTACACAAATCAATTATAATTAATAATTACATATTATAAAAAATGTTATAATAATTAAGGAAAAAATAACAAACGGGGAGGACAATTCATGAATAAAAGGTTATTTACAAGTGAAAGTGTAACTGAAGGTCATCCTGATAAAGTCGCTGATCAAATATCAGACGCAATTCTCGATGCAATATTAGAAAAGGAACCAGAAGAAAATAGAATAAATGCGAGAGCGGCTGTAGAAACACTTGTTACAACTGGTGTTGCTGTAGTTGCAGGTGAAATAAGAACAACATCTTATGTAGATATTGCAAAAATAGTTAGAGAAACTATAGTTGAAATTGGATATGATAGAGCAAAATATGGATTTGATGGTGAAACATGTGCAGTTATGGTTAGTATAGATGAACAATCTGCAGATATAGCAATGGGTGTAGATAAAAATTTAGAAACAAAATCTGGAAAAGAAGATTTTGATCCATATGCTAAAATAGGTGCAGGAGATCAGGGAATAATGTTTGGATATGCAACTAATGAAACACCTGAATATATGCCAACACCAATAGTTTTATCTCATCAATTGGCGTATCAATTGGCAAAAGTAAGAAAAGATGGAACTTTAAAATATTTAAGACCAGATGGAAAAACCCAAGTTACAGTAGAATATGATGAAAATAATAAACCAATAGCTGTTAATACAGTTTTAATATCTACACAACATAGTGCGGATGTTACAAGAGATCAAATAGAAAAAGATTTAATAAAATATGTTATAAATCCTATAGTACCTGAGAGTTTAATAAATGATGAAACTAAAATTTTGGTAAATCCAACTGGTAGATTTGTTTTAGGAGGCCCTCAAGCAGATACAGGATTAACAGGAAGAAAAATAATAGTTGATACATATGGCGGTTGGATAGCACATGGTGGTGGTGCTTTTTCAGGAAAAGATCCTACAAAAGTTGACAGATCTGCACATTATATGGCAAGATATGTTGCAAAAAACTTAGTTGCTGCTGGAGTAGCAGATGAAGTAATGATTCAGCTAGGTTATGCGATTGGCGTTGCTGAACCAGTTTCATTACTCATTGATACGAAGGGAACTGCTAAAGTTGATGAAGAAAAAATATTAAAAACTGTTAAAGAATTATTTGATTTTAGACCAGGTCAAATAATAAAAAATTTAAATCTTCTTCAACCTATATATAGGCAAACAGCAGCTTATGGGCACTTTGGTAGAACAGATATAGAGTTCCCATGGGAGAAGTTAGACAAAGTTTCTGAAATAAAAACTGCCTTAGGAATATAAAATTTAAGGAGGTTTATTGATGCCTAACATCAAGTCAGCAAAAAAAAGAGTATTACAGAGTGAAAAAAGAAGAGTTATTAACAAATCTTACAAAACAAGGATAAAGAATACAACAAAAACTGTTCTCACTAATATAAAGTTAAATAAGAACAGAGAAGAACTTCTTGAATCTTTATCAGTTGCTTTTAAAGCTATTGACAAAGCTGAATCAAAAGGAGTTATTCATAAAAATACTGCAGCAAGAAAAAAATCAAGATTACATATTAAAGTAAAGAAATTTTTAGGAGAAGTTGCTCCTGAATAATAAAAATTACCCCGGTAAAACCGGGGATTTTTTTTGAGAACAGGAGGTTAAAAATGAACGTAGCAAGTTTGAAATATGAAATTTTTTCACAAAATATAATTACTTATCCTTTTAATTGGGAAAAAGAATTTGGAAATAAAAGAAAGTTAAATATAGAAATTGGGTTTGGTGGTGGCGAATTCTTAGCTTATTTAGCCTCTAAAAATCCAGAAGAAAATTATATTGGCTTTGAAACTTCTTTATTATCATGTGAAAGAGCCCAAAAAAAATTTTTTGAAAAAAACTTAATTAATGTTAGAATTATAAGAGGTGATGCAAGAGTTTTAATACCAGAATTATTTAAAGATAAATCTGTAAGTAGGGTTTATGTTAATTTCCCTTGTCCATGGCCTAAAAAGAGACATGAAAATAGAAGAATATTTGTAAAAAATTTTAGAGATACGTTATCAGCTATTTTAAAAGATAATTCTGAAATGCATTTAGCAACAGATGTTGATTGGTATGCTGAAGAAGTTTATGAAAATTTTAAAAAAGATGAGAGATTTGAAGTTGAAGAAATAATAAAAAATTTTGATAGAGAATTTAAAACTAGATATGAAAAAAAATGGGATGATGAAGGTAGAAATAAATATTTACTTAAAATAAAAAAAGTAAATTATTCACCAATTGAAAGATATTTTATTGGAGAGGATAATATGCCACATAAAAAAATAAAAAAAATAAATATAAAAAAAATAGAAGAAATATCGGATAATATTTTTGAAGAAGATATGAAAAAAGTTATAATAAGGGAAAGTTATTACGATAATAAAAATAATAAATATTTAATAAAAACATTAGCTTCAGATAATAATTATACTCAAGAATTTTTTGTAACTGTTACAAAAAGAGAAGATGAATGGCTGATAAAATTAGATAGTATGACATCACCATATAGAACACCATCTGTAAAATATGCTATTGAAACAATAGCAAAATATTTAGGAGAGTGATCTAAATGAAAATAGCTGTCATCGGTGCTGGAAGTTGGGGTACTGCAATGGCAAGACTGTTATCCATCAATGGTCATGAAATAAGTATTTGGAATAGGGAAAAAGAAGTTTTGCAATATATAAACAATGGTCAAAACCCTTATTATTTACCAGGTATAAATATTCCAAGAAATATAAAAACTTTTAGTGAAATAAATAAATGTATAAAACAATCTGAAATAATAGTAATAGCTATACCCTCACAAGCTGTTAGAGAAGTATTAGAAAATATAAAACAAAATTATAATAATCAAATAATAGTTAATTTATCAAAGGGTATAGAAATAAAAACTGGAAAAAGAATATCAGAAATAGTTTATGAAATTCTAAATACTAATAAATATGTTTGTTTAAGTGGACCTTCTCATGCAGAAGAAGTGGCAAAAGATGTCCCAACTGGTATAGTAGCTGCAAGTAAAGATTTAAAAATTGCAGAAATAGTTCAACAAAATTTTTCAAATATATCACTTAGAATATATACAAATATTGATGTAAAAGGTGTAGAAATATCTGGGGCATTAAAAAATGTTTATGCAATAGCTGCGGGAGTAATAGACGGAATAGGTGGTTGGGATAATACTAAAGCAGCTTTAATCACCAGAGCTATGGTAGAAATGAAAAGATATATGAGCTTAAATAATGCAAAAGAAGACACAATATATGGATTAGCTGGTATAGGTGATTTAATGGTAACTTGCAATTCATTACATTCAAGAAATAGACATGTTGGAGAATTAATTGGAAAAGGAAAAAATTTAAAATCAATTCTTTCATCAATGCATATGGTAGCTGAAGGGATATACACAATTCAAGCATTAAATTTAATTATAGAAAATAATAAATTAGATATGCCAATAGCCTCAAAAATATATGATGTGCTTTATAATAATACAGATCCAAAATTAGCTATTAATGAATTGATGAATAGAGAATTAAAATCAGAATAATAGGAGGAAAAATATGCAAATAAGTTTAGAACAAATAATTCAAATAATAATGGCAAAATTAGATAATATTGAATTATCAATGGAAGATATGAAATTTAGAACAAATGTAGCATTAAGAATATTAAGGGAAGAAGGACTATTAACTCAAGATAGAATAAATAAAGCTATAAAAGATGAATTTGAAGCTAATAATATACTTGAAGACAATGATCAAGAAATAGAAGAAGAAAAAATTGAAGAGATATCAAAAGGAATACTAAATTGGGTAGACAATGATTTAGAAGAAATGAAGAATAAAATAAAAGATTATCAAGATAAGATGAAAAAAATGATGGATGAAGAAGAAAAAAATAATATAAGTGTTGCACCAGCAGATTTATTAAATAGATTAGATAGTATGAATAATAATAATAAAAAAGGTAAAAGTGGCAATATAATAATGCCTTAATAAAAATCCGGATTATTCCGGATTTTTATTTAATTTTAAAAAAGGGCATATAAAATTCAAAGGACATTTACTACAAAGGGGTTTTTTAGGTCTACAAGTTTTTTGACCAAATGCAACCATAGATCCATTTAATGGTCCCCATAAATCTTTATTAATAATTTTCATCAGAGCAAATTCGGAATCTTCAGGCTTTTTTGTACTTATCCAACCCAATCTATTAGAAATTCTATGTACATGTGTATCTACAGCCATTGCATTTAAACCAAAGCTTACATACAAAACTATATTCGCTGTTTTTCTTCCAACACCCGGTAATTCTAATAATTTTTCTAGATCATTAGGGACATTTCCATTATACTTATTAACAAGAATTTTAGATAATTTAACAATTCTTTCAGATTTTTGTTTAAACATTCCAGCTGGTTTTATTAAATCATATAAACTTTCGGGATTTACTTTTGATATTTCAAAGACATCCTTAAAAACTGAAAATAATTGTTTAGTTGCTTTATCAGTATTTTCATCCTTAGTTCTTTGAGATAGAACTGTAGATACTAAAACTACATAAGGATCGGTATTTTCGTGATAATAAGGATAATTTTCTATTATTATCTTTGCTTCTTTATTAAAATTTCTCATTATATCCTCCTTTTTTATAAAAATTAATTTAAAAATTAATTTAAAAATAAACACTAGTAAATAATTATTAAAGTAAATATATGGTAAAATTAAATAATAGAGGTGATATTTTGAAAATAATAAATATTGTTAATAAAAAACAAATTGATAATATTAAATTTAATCAAAATCAAATACTATATATTGATTCAATAGAAATATTAAAAGAATTTTTTTTACATATATCATCTAATTATAACGAAAAAATGATACCAATAAATAAAATATATGATAAAATAGATATTGAAAATATAATGATTCCTGATAAATGTAAAATTTTAGACAATTTCGGATATTTAAATTTTAAATTAGATAATTTTTTAATTATATATGATAAAATAAATTGTAAACAATATAAAGAATATACTATTTTTGGATACTGTGAAGATAATATTTTAATTGAAGATTTTATATTGAAAAATGAAATTGTAGAATTAATAGATTTAAAATTCAAAAACAATCAACTAAATATAAAATTAAAAACAAATTTAAATATTCAATTTATTTTTGATTTATATTACAAGTACCATAATATAATTTTTTATGAGAATACTATGACTCAAATATTGATAAATAAATTAAAACAAGTAAATTATACTATATCTACTGCAGAATCATGTACTGGTGGAATGATATCTTCTCAATTAGTTGATTATCCAGGCGTATCAGATATTTTTTTAGGAAGTATTATAAGTTATTCTAATAAAATAAAAAAACAAGTACTTGGAGTAAAAAAGATTACTTTAGAAAAATATGGCGCTGTTAGCTCTGAATGTGTAAAAGAAATGGTTGATGGTTTATATAAAATAATGCATACAGATGTATGTATATCAGTTAGTGGAATAGCTGGTCCTGGTGGTGGAACATTTCTAAAACCAGTTGGAACTGTTTACTTTGCATTTAAAATAAAAAAACAAATTATTGTTAAAAATAAACTATTTTCAGGAAATAGAGAAGAAATTAGAGAAAAATCTAAAAACTATGCAATATATTTTTTGACCCAACATCTAATGTCCATTGAGGAGGGATAATATGGGAGAAATGGATGTATACTTGAGTGTTTTCCTTGAAGAAGCAAGAGAAAATGTACAAAATTTAAATGACGCACTTCTCAATTTAGAAAACGACAATGAAAACAAAGACTTAATAAATGAAATTTTTAGAATTATGCATACACTTAAAGGAATGGCAGGTACATTAGGTTTTGATGAACTTGCTAAGCTTTGTCATACTATGGAAAATACATTGGATAAAGTTAGAAATAATATAATAAATGCAGATGAAACACTCATAGATTTATTGTTTAAAGGATTAGATACACTTGATGAATCTTTGAATGATATATCTGAAGGTGGTAATGGACATACTACAAATGTTGAAAGTTTAACAAAAAAATTCAATGAATTGCTTTCTGGCGGAAAAAAAGAAAGCGATGAAAAACCTATTAAATTAGAGAAAAAAGAAATTACTAAATCTGTTAAAACTGTAGAAAATAAAAATGAAGTTGATTTGGAAGATATTTCAAATAATATTAAAATAAATTTTGAAATAGATGATATTACAAAATCAACACTTTCGAAAATAAAAGAAAAAGCTGATGAAGAGGAATTAAATTTCTATTTTGTCAAAATAATATTAAAAAGTGATATACAATTAAAACTTGCAAGGGCTTATATGATATATCATAAATTTGAAGAATATAAATCAGAAATAGTTTATTCAAATCCTTCTACAGAAGATATAGAAGAAGAAAAATTTGATAATGAACTTTTATTTGGTATTGTCACAAAAGCTGATAAAAGAAAAATTGTTGAAGCTATAAAAAGTGTATCAGAAATTGAAAATGTTTATATAGATGTTTTTAATAAAGATTTAATTGAGAATAAAACAGAAGAAATAGAATCTGAATCAGAGATAAAAAAAGAAAAAGAAGATAAAAACAATAATACAAAGAAAAAAATTAAAACATCACAATCTATAAGAGTAGATATTAAAAAACTTGATGAACTTATGAATTTGATGGCTGAATTAGTTATTTCAAGGAGTAGAATTGTTGAAACTTTGAGAAAATATAATATAAAAGAAGTTGATGAAAGTTTATCTCAATTATCAAGAATTACTTTAGATCTTCAAGAAATTGTAATGAAAGTTAGAATGGTTCCTGTATCATTTGTATTTAATAGATTTCCTAGATTAGTAAGAGATATAGCTAAAGATCTTGGAAAAGATATAAATCTTATTATCGAAGGAGAAGAAACAGAGCTTGATAGAACTGTTATAGATGAAATAGGAGATCCTTTGGTTCACTTAATTAGAAATTCTTTAGATCATGGAATAGAATCACCAGAAGTGAGGATTTCTAGAGGAAAACCGAAAATAGGAACTATAAAATTAAGTGCAAGACATGAAGGAAATGAAGTTGTTATAGAAATATCAGATGATGGTAAAGGTTTAGATAGAGATAAAATATTAAAAAAAGCTGTTAATAATGGAGTTGTAGATTCAGTAAAAGCTCAATCTATGGCTGATGATGAAATATATAATTTGATATTTTTGCCAGGTCTTTCTACTAAAGAAAAAGCAACAGAACTTTCTGGTAGAGGAGTTGGAATGGACGTTGTAAAATCTGCTGTTGAATCTTTAAAAGGTAATGTTTCTGTGGACTCTGAACCAGGAAAAGGTACTGTTGTAACAATAAGATTGCCTTTAACATTAGCTATAATAGAAGCATTATTAATAACTGTTAATGAACATGTTTATGCTATACCTATAGCAAATATTGATACAACTCAAAAATTGAGTGATGGGGAAATAAAAGAAGTACAAGATAGAGAAGTGTTCTTATTAAGAGGAGAAGTCATCCCAATAGTAAGATTAAGAGAAATGTTTGAAATTGAGGAAAAGAAAAATACACAAGAAAACATAGTTATAATAAAGATAGGTAATAAAAAATATGGTATAATAGTAGACAAATTATTAGGTCAAGATGATATAGTAATAAAATCTCTTGGATCCTTATTAAATGATGTTAAAGAGTTTTCTGGTGGAGCTATTCTTGGAGATGGTAGCATAGCATTGATATTAGATGTAGGTTCCTTAATTTAAAAAGGAGGGATAAAATAAATGAGAGATGTCTTATCATTTCAAATATATAATCAAGAATTTGCTTTAGAAGTTGATAACATTGAAAGTGTTGTAGATATGCAAGAAATAACTCCTGTACCTAACTCTAAAAAATTCATCAATGGTGTTATTAATTTAAGGGGTAGAATAGTTCCAGTAATAGACTTAACAGCAATTTTAAATTTGAGTCTTCCAGAAGATTATAAATTCGAAAATATATTAATTTTAAAGATTGATGAAGAAGAAATAGGGGTTTTTGTAGATGAAGTTAAAAATGTATTGAATATTGATCCAGAAAAATTGGAAAATTTTCAATCAAACAATGAAATTTATGCAGGAAAAGTTAAGGGGATTATAAAGGTTAATAATCGTCTTATAGTATACCTTGATATAAAAGAAGTCTTAAATTTTAATAAAAATAATTAAGGAATATTTGGGAGGTGCACTTCTTAATGGGCAAAAAAATATTGATAACTGATGATGCCGCTTTTATGAGAATGATATTAAAAGATATAGTTACAAAAGCCGGTTATGAAGTAGTTGGAGAAGCTGCTAACGGTCAAGAAGCTGTAGACAAATATAAGGAACTTCAACCAGATTTTGTAACTATGGATATAACTATGCCGGTAATGGATGGTATTCAAGCCATAAAAGAAATAAAAGCTGGAGATAGTGAGGCTAAAATAATTGTATGTTCGGCTATGGGACAACAGGCAATGGTAATTGAAGCTATACAGGCTGGTGCAAAAGACTTTATAGTTAAACCTTTCCAATCAAATAGAGTAATTGAGGCTATACAAAAATTGGAGCAAGGTTGATGAACTTAGAATATGAAACAATAAATGCTTCCTCCACATTGCTAAAAAGCAGTGGAGGACTTTCTATATTTTTATGGTTTTTAAGTATGATTGCATTAATAATAATAATGTATATACTATATAGAATAATTATAAAATATAGTAAAAATGGTGTAATAAATTCCGAAATAAAAATTTTAAAAAAGTACTATATAGAAAAAAATATATATATAGGAGTTTTAAAATTAAATGAAGATTATTATTATACTTTAATAGGAAATAATTCAACAGAAATTATAAGAAAATTAACTCAATCAGAAATTGAAAATATTCAAATAAATAACATAAATTTTAAAGATACTTTAAGAGGCTTCATGAAAAAAAATGAAAAATGAAATTAGAGGGGTTCTATAAATGAAATCTATTTTAAACAAAAAAATTTTTATTATATTGTTTATTATTTTTATTAATATTTTGAGTTTTTCAGAAAATATAGGTTTACCAGATATAAGTATCGATATACAACAAACACAACCTAATACTTTAAATCCAGTTTTAGAAATAGTATTAATAATAACAGTAATTTCGATTGCTCCTGGTTTATTGATGCTATTAACTTCGTTTACCAGATTGGTAGTTACTATGGGTTTCTTAAGGCAAGCATTAGGAACAAGACAAGCACCACCAAATCAAGTTCTTGTTGCATTGGCACTCTTTTTAACTATAATGATAATGTATCCAACCTTTGATAGGGTTTATAATGAAGCTATTATACCTTATAATAATCAAGAAATTGGATATGAAGAAGTTATTGAAAAAGCTTATAATCCTTTTAAAGATTTTATGCTTAGAGAAATAATAGATCATAAAAATCAAGATAATATAATACTTCTTGCTAATTCTACAAATACACAAATACAAAATATTGAAGACACCCCTTTTCAAATATTAATACCTGCATTTGCTTTAAGTGAATTAGAAATATCATTTAAAATGGGTTTGTTATTATATATTCCATTTATTCTGGTAGATATGGTTGTAGCAAGTATATTATTATCTATGGGAATGATAATGATTCCTCCTGTACTGATTTCTCTACCTTTTAAAATAATGCTATTTATTATAGTAAATGGTTGGGATTTAGTAATAGGAAGTTTAGTAAGAAGTTTCGGAGGGGGCTGATCATATGACAGAAGAAGTCATGATAGAAGTTTTTGTTAATGGTATAAATGTTTTTTTGACTACTATAACTCCTATATTATTGATAAGTATAGCTGTTGGTTTAATAATTAGTATATTTCAAGCGGTAACTCAAATTCAAGAACAAACACTTACATTTGCTCCAAAAATAATAATAACTTTTTTAGCATTAGCTTTTTTATTTGGTTGGATGATACAAGAAATAGCAGATTATACAAATATAATATTAACAACTTATATGGGAATGATTTAAATTGGAGCTTTTAAGCTATAAACTTTGGATTTATTTTTTTATATTAACAAGATTAATAGGAACTTTTTTTTATATTCCATTTATAAACTCTAATATGGTACCAAGGAATGTAAAAATTTTTATAGCTATTTTTTTATCTTATTTAATATTATTAAATGACAATTCAAACTTTCCAATTGATTCAAGTGCGATGTTGATAGTCTATTATCTAATAGTAAACTTTATTATTGGAATAACTATAGGAATAGTTACAAATCTTATATTTTATGCGGTTCAATTTGCTGGAGAATTTATAGGAGTTCAATTGGGTTTTGCAATGGCAAATGTTCTTGATCCAACACTTAATGAAGAAGTCTCTATATTATCTCAATTTTCTTATATTTTTGTAACCTTTTCTTTTTTCATATTTAAAGGTCACATATTGATTTATAATTTGTTTATAGAAAGTTTTAATAAAGTTCCAGTTTTATTTAAATTAAATGGAGAAAATTATTTGATAATAGCAAGTAAAATATCAGATATACTTTTAATAGGGTTACAATTTTCTATGCCAATAATAGCATTTATGATATTTATTAAAATAGCTTTAGGTATAATATCAAGATTAATGCCTCAGATGAATGTTTTTATGGTTGGATTACCTTTAAATGTGCTTGTAGGATTTATAATTTATATGGTGGTGATAGTTTCATGGAACGAACAATTCACAAAACTTTTTTTCGAAATATATCATTGGATAGAAAATACGATGATTCTATTATCGAAATAGATATACTACTTTTTGCCGATCCAGATAAAACTGAAGAACCAACACAAAGAAGAATCGAAAAAGCAAGAGAAGAAGGTAATGTAGCTCAATCAAAAGAATTTAACATGGCAATGTCTTTTTTAACTCTTTCAGGATTATTGTATTTTTTTGCTGGAGGAATAATTGAGGACTTAAATAAAATTTTTCAAGATTATTTTTTACTTGATACTGATATAGTTGGAGTAAATGTTTTTCAATATGGATATAAATATCATTCTGGAATTTATATTAAAATAATGATATTATTTATTGCTGGTGCTTTAATGTCTTTACTTTTTGGATTATTACAAACAAGGTTTTTAGTTGCAAAAAATGCCATAAAACTTGATTTCAGTAAAATCAATCCAGTAAAAGGATTAAAAAACTTATTTTCTTTAAAAAAATTAGTTGAACTCATTAAGAATATAGTAAAATTAGCTGTTATAGGTTATATTTCATATTCTATAATTGCAAAAAGAATATCAGAAGTTCAAAAATTATCTTCTGAAGAGTTAATTTATTCATTATACTTTATAGGTTCAATATCAGTTGAAATAATGTTTAAACTTGGATTAGCACTTTTAGTTCTCAGTTTAATAGATTATTGGTATCAAAGATATGAATATAAAAAGAATTTAAGAATGAGTAAACATGAAATTAAAGAAGAAATGAAAGATACAGAAGGAAATCCGCAAATAAAAAGAAAACAGAGAGAATTTATGCAAAAAATTGTTTTTAGCCGAATGATACAACAGGTTCCAACAGCAGATGTAATTGTTACTAACCCAACACATTATGCTGTTGCAATAAAGTATGAATCAAATACGATGAATGCTCCAAAAGTTATTGCTAAAGGTGCAAATGAAATTGCAAATAAGATAAAAGAAGTAGCAAGAAAAAATAATGTTCCCATAATAGAAAAACCACCTTTGGCAAGAGCTTTATATAAAGAAGTTGATATAAATGAAGAAGTTACAGAAGAACTTTATAAACCTGTTGCAGAAGTTTTAGCTTATATTTATAAATTATCTAATAAAAAATGAGGGGTGTAGAATGAAATTTAAGGGTATGGATGTAATAGTAGCTGTTTTAATAGTTGGAATGGTACTATTGATGGTTTTGCCAATACCGCCATTCTTACTAGACTTTTTACAGTTATTTAATATAGGATTATCTATAATAATATTATTATCTTCATTATATGTAAAAAAAGCGTTGGATATATCTTCTTTTCCTTCATTATTACTTATAACAACTCTATTAAGATTATCATTAAATGTTTCATCTACAAGATTAATATTACTTCAAGGTCAAGCTTTTGAAGGAAAAGTAATAAGAGCGTTTGGAGATTTTGTAGTTGGAGGTAATTTTATAGTAGGTATAGTAATATTTTTAATTTTAATAATAATTCAATTTTTAGTAATAACAAAAGGTTCTGAACGTATATCTGAAGTTACTGCAAGATTTACACTTGATGCTATGCCGGGAAAACAAATGTCAATAGATGCTGATTTATCTTCTGGATTGATAACTGAGGAACAAGCAAGAAACAGAAGAGAAGAAATAAGAAGAGAAGCAGATTTTTATGGCGCCATGGATGGAGCCAGTAAATTTGTGAGGGGAGATGCAATTGCTGGATTAATAATAACTCTTATAAATATTCTTGGAGGATTATTAATAGGAGTTTTACAGCAGGGTTTGAGTATAGGAGAAGCAGCAGAATTATATACTTTATTCACTGTTGGAGATGGATTGGTTGCACAAATTCCAGCATTATTAATATCAACAGCTTCTGGTATGATAGTTTCAAGAGCCGCTTCAAAAGAAAATTTTGGTACAGATGTTATAAAAGAATTAGCATCAGAAAAAAAAGTGTTATATATAACAGGGATAATGATAATAAGTATAGGTTTATTTTCTCCATTACCGGCATTACCAGCAATAATTTTAGGTTTTTTCCTAATATTAATTGCAATTATGAATAATAAAAATTCAGAAGAGTATTTATTAGAGAGTGCTGGAAAAGTAGACTCTTTTACACCACAAAATTCTTTAAATCAATCAGAAAATCAAATGCCAAGAAATATTTCTCCTCCATTAACAAGTCCGGATGAAGTATCTGAAGTAATACAAAATGATACTATTGAAGTAGACATAGGTTATGGTTTAATACCTCTTGCAGACCCAAGCCAAGGGGGAGATCTTTTAGATAGAATAACAATAGTAAGAAAACAAATTGCATATGAACTTGGAATAGTTATATCGCCTGTGAGAATAAGAGATTCTGTTTTATTGAGTTCAAATGAATATATAATAAAATTAAAAGGTGTAGAAATAGGAAGATATGAACTATTACCTGACAGACTTTTAGCAATAAATTCTGGAATGGCATCTGAAGAATTAGCTGGAATTCAATCTCAAGAACCATCTTTTGGATTATCTGCTTATTGGATAGATGAAAGTGAAAAAGATAATGCTATAAGTAATGGATATACTGTGGTTGATGCTCCAAGTGTTTTTGCTACACATTTATCAGAATTAATAAAAAAATATTCTCATGAAATTGTTGGTATAAAAGAATTAGAAATTCTTGTAGAAGGGTTAAGAGTAAAAAATTCTACATTAGTAGATACATTAATCCCTTCGATGCTAAAAATGCATGAGCTAAAAAATATAATACAGGGACTATTATATGAAAAATTATCTATAAGAAATTTACCTTTAATTTTTGAATATTTAATAGAATCATCTGATAAATATGGAAATGATCATGAAAAATTATTAGAACATGTAAGAATAGGTCTTGGTAGACAAATTTGTGAACAACTAAAATCTTCAGATGGTCAATTACATGTAGTTGCTTTAGATTCAATGGTAGAAAAAAAGATATTAGATTCTATTGCTGAAGGAGAAGAAGGAAGATATTTAGCTATAGAACCTGAATATACAAACATACTAATAGAAAGACTATCAAAAAATTTAGAAAATTTAATGATGAAAGGTTTTAATCCAGTATTAATATGTTCTAAAAGTATAAGATATCCATTATCAACTGTATTATTAAATTTTGTACAAAATATAAATATAATAGCTTATGAAGAAGTACCTGCTGACACCTCACTTAATGTTGATCAGGTAATAGCTATTTAAGGGGGCTCATTTATGAAAGTAAAAAAATATATGGTAAAAAATATATCTGAAGCTATGGAGCAAATAAGAGGAGATTTTGGTGATGATGCATATATATTGGATACTAAAAAAATAAAAAAAGGTGGTTTTTTAGGTATAGGAAGCAAAAAATATGTTGAAGTTACCGTATTAAGCGAAAAAGCAGAAGAAAAAAATAAAAACTTTCAAAATGAATATATTACAAATAATGCAAATGAAATTTATTCTTTAAATAATATGGTTGAAAGAAATAAAAGATTAAATCAAAGAATAGAAAAAGAAAAAAATAAACAAGTTCAAGATACTGAAGAACCAACATTAGCTCAAGAATTACTTGAATTAATAGATTCACAGAGAGAAGTATCAAGAACAATAGATAAAGATGCTGAATTATTTTACAAAAATAAACAAAACAATAATTTTGATGATCAACTAAAAAAACAAGAAAAAATATTAAAATCAGAAAATAATAATCCAAATAATGATTTACATATAAATTCAAAAGATAATGATTTAGAAGAAATAAAAAAAATGATATCACAATTAAATAAAAATATGAATAAAAATAATAATTTTTTTCAAGAAGTAAGAGATATACTTATAAAAAATGATTTTTCTGATAAAATTGTAGAAATGATATATGATGAAATACAAGATTTAGAAATAAATGAAAATTGGCGTGAAGATAATAATTTTATTTTAAAAATTAAAAATATTCTTATGAAAAATATAATAATATCTGAAAAAGATTTAGAAGGAAAAGTAATGCTTATAGGTCCTACAGGTATAGGAAAAACTACAACATTGGCTAAATTAGCTGCTATTGCTAAAAAAAATAATAAAAAAGTTGCAATAGTTACTATTGATACATATAGAATAGCTGCAGCAGATCAATTAAAAATTTATGCTGATATAATGGGTATACCGGCTCATGTATGTTATACACCAATGGATTTAAAAACTACTTTAGAAAGTTTAGTAGACTATGATACAATTTTAATAGATACAGCTGGAAGATCTCATAAAAATGATATTCAATTAGGAGAATTAAAAGTATTTATAGATACAGTAAAACCAGATTTTAAAATTTTGGCTATTTCATCTAATATAAAAACTATAGATGCAATAAATATATATGAAAAATTTAGTATAGCATCTCCAAATGCATTAATTTTTACTAAAAAAGATGAAACATCAACTATTGGCCAATATTTTTCATTGATAAATTATTCTAAATTACCTTTATTGTATATAACAAATGGACAAAAAGTTCCAGATGATATAAAAAAACCTAATATAAGTGAATTAATTCAAGAAGTTTTAGAGGAGGTAAAAAAATGACCCCCCAATATCAAGATCAGGCTCAGAGTTTAAGAGAACAATTCAACAATGTTGAAACTAAAATAATATGTATTTCTGGTGGAAAAGGTGGAGTAGGTAAATCTGTATTTTCAGTTAATCTTGGTACAGAAATTGCTAAAACTGGAAAATCAGTTCTTTTGTTTGATTCTGATGCAGGATTTGCAAATGCTTCAATATTATTAGGAAAGAATGTGAATTTTACACTTAGTGACTATATAGATGGAAAAGCTAATATAGAAAAATGTGTTCAAAAAACAAAATATGGTGTAAATGTAATAAGTACAGGCTTTGATTTTAAAGATTGGAAAATATTTCAAAATAATTTTACAAATAAAATGGCAGATGAATTTTTAAAAGTGGCTTCAAAACATGATTATCTAATAGTAGATATAGGCGCTGGATATTCTGAAAAGTTAAACTCATTTTATATATCAGCTGATAAAATACTTTTGGTAACAATACCCGAACCTACTGCTATTGTTAATGCATATACTCTTATAAAGGCATTATCAATGATAGGAGTTAATGCAGAATTAAATATAATTTTAAATATGATAAGAGATAAAAATGAAATAGAACCTGTCAAAGAAGTGTTGAATAGAACTGTTAGCAAATTTCTAAATAAAAAAATCGAAAAATTTTATGATGTATACTATGAAAAATTAGTACATGACTCAATAAAAAGACAAATTCCTATTGTAGAATTTAAAGAAAATATAAGATTTTCGAAGATTATAAAAGAAATATCTATGGATATAATGGAAGAAGATTATCAACAAAAAGAACCTTTTATAAATAAATTTAAAAAATTATTTGGTTTGGGTGTATGATATGAAAAAAGAATTCATATATATAATATTAAAATTAGCTTTAAGTAAAGGGAATTCTTTAAGTATACAACATAAAATGAAAAGATATTCTACAAAAATAATAAAGTATATAAACAATAAAATACTTATAATAAATCCAGAATCTGATATGCAAATTAATGATATAATAAACATAGAGATAGAATATAATGGAACATTTAAAATGTTGGGAAAAGTTACAGAAATAAAAGAAACTAATATAACAATAGAATTAAAAAAAGATTTTCAATATATAACAAAAAGACAGAGTTTTAGGCTTCCTCTATTTTATCCTATTATAATAAATGATGAATATAAAGGAATAATATTAGATTTCAACAAAAATAATTATATAGCAATTACATCTACGGAAAATAATTTTAATATAGAAGATGAAATTAAAATAAAACTTATATCTGTTAATGATATAATTATAAAAGGGAAAATTGAAAAAATAAGAGACGAAATTTTTAATTTTAAAAGATATATAATAAAATTTGAAGATTCTGAAAATACAGATGCTATTAATTTTTTCAATAAAATTATAAGTAATTATATTTAAAGAGGAGGACAAAATGTCTGAATTTATTGAAAAAGTCTTTGCCAAAAAATCCTTAGAACCCAATCTTGCAATTGAAATAGAAGTAGATGAAGAGTATTATAAAGGTACTTATAAAAGTATATTACATGATTATTCAACAGAAAAAAATCTTGCAAATATAGGAATTCCAATATATAAAGGCGGTTTAATAAAATTACCAATAGGTATTAATATAAAAGTTAGAGTTTACTCAAATACATCTGTTTTTCTATTTAAAAGTAAAATTTTTAAAATGGGAAAAGAAGGTAATATTAGATACTTAACGATATTTGTTCCAGATATAATATTTAAAATTCAAAGAAGAAAATATGTTAGAGTTCCATTGGTAGAATCTGGTTATTATTATTTATTCGAAGAATATGAAAAAGAAAAAAAACCTAAAAAAAATAGATTTCTCACAAAAGATTTTTCCGCAGGTGGAATATCTATGATAAGCTCACAAACCTTAAATGAAAAAGATAGATTATATATAAATATTGATTTAAAAGACGATTTAAAGATAGAAAATCAATTATCTCAAGTAATAAGATTAATAGGTAAAACGGACTTAAATGAATATATATATGGCGTTGAGTTTATGAATTTAGACAATAAAACAGAATCGGAATATGTAAAATTTGTATTCAGATATCAAATCAATTCTATGAAAAAAAATAAAAGAATATGAATGGAGGAGTTTAAATGTCTTTATATGATCATATAGATAAGATAAGACTTGATGCATTGAAAGAACTTGGTAATATAGGTGCTGGAAATTCTGCAACATCAGTTTCTATGATGTTAGATAGAAAAGTAGACATAAATGTTCCCGATGTAAAAATAATATCTTTATCTGATTTATGGAAAATATTCGATAATCCAGAAGAAATAACTGCTGGTGCAATGATAGGTGTTGGTGGAGATCTTGATGGTGCAATATTATTTTTGATGGGAACTGAAGATATAAAAAATTTATTGGAAATGATGATGTTACCTAAACCTGAAGATTTAACTAATATGGATGAAATAACAACTTCGGCTATAGGAGAACTCGGAAATATAATGTGTAGTTCTTATGTTGTGTCATTATCTAATTTTACGGGATTAAATATACATTCATTGCCTCCAAAAGTCGTAGTTGATATGCTTGCAGCCATTGTTTCTGAAGTATCTCTGATAACAACAGATGGTGATGATTATATAATTCAAATAGAGACGAATATGAAAGTAGAAAATTATAATAAAAAGATATCAGGATACATAATATATATACCTGATCAAGAAAGCCTTGCAAAAATCTTAAAAACAATGGGGTTGGGGATTGATGGGTAAGAAGATAATCGGTATAGGAGAATATGTAACTTCTCAAAATGAAGATCTCTTAGTAACATTAGGTCTTGGTTCTTGTGTTGGTGTATGTATAAGAGATAAAAGAAAAAAAATTGGTTCTATGATACATATAATGTTACCAGAGAGTAATGGTAAAGATATTAAAAAACCAGGTAAGTATGCCGATACTGGATTAGATATAATAATAAATGAAATGAAAAAAAATGGTAGCAGTTCTACTTCGATGGAAGCAAAAATTGCTGGAGGAGCTGCTATGTTTGGAAATTCTTCAAAAGCAATGGATATAGGAAATAGAAATGTAGAGGCGATAAAAAAAATTCTAAAAAATAATGGTATTAAAATAATTGCAGAAGATACAGGTGGTAGTAGAGCAAGAAGTATAGAATATAATATTGAAAATGGTGATTTACAAATTAAGAAAGTTGGTGGAGGAGAAAAGGTTGAAATATTTACAATTTAAAGGGTGATATTATGAATTATAGATTGGATAAAGACCAAGTTGTAAAAAATTTCTTACCGAAAATAAAAGTTATAGCCTTAAATTTAATGACAAATCTTCCAAAAAGTGTTGAATTAGATGATTTAATTCAAGAAGGAGTAATTGGTTTATTGCAATCATATGAAAGATATGACCCTAAACATGGTGCAACTTTTTATACTTATGCTATGACAAGAATTAGAGGGGCTATGTTGGATTATCTGAGAAAAATAGATTGGCTACCAAAAGAAGTAAGGCATTTAGTAAAAAAATATGAAGAATTTTTAGTTAATAATTCTGATTCTTTTTATAGTGATGAAGAAATACAAGAAAAACTTAATATAAGCAAAGAAGAATTGAATAAAATAAAATTTTCAATAAAAAAAAGCCAAATATTAGATCTTGATATGTATATATTAAATCATGGAGAAGAATCTATAGACTTAGAAAAGAATGATGAAAATGATCCGGAAATAATAGCTTATAAAGAAATACTTAAAGATGAATTAGAAGAAAATATAAAAAAATTAAAAGAAAAAGAACAATTAATTTTGTCATTATACTACGAAAAAGGGCTTACTTTTAAAGAAATTGGTGAAATAATTGGAGTTAGCGAATCAAGAATATCACAAATACATTCATCTATAATAATTAAATTAAAAACCTCAATAAAAAGAGGGTGATTAATATGAATGAACTTCATAATTTACAAATAATAATGAATAATAATACAGATGTTGCAAAAAATGTATCTGCAATAGATACGAGTTTTAGTGCATCAAAAAATATTAATTTAATAAATCAAATACAAGAATATCAAAGAGAAAAACAAAAAATAAAGAAAAATGAAAATATTGAAAAAAAGAATATAAATATAGATGAAAAAGAACAAAATATAGAAAAAGAAAATAAAAACATAAAAAACAAAATAAAAAACAAAAAATATCTTTTTGATGAATATAGAGGAAAAAATTTAGATATAAGATTATAAAGGTGGAATATTTATGATTGGATATTTTAAGATATACAAATCCGAAGATGAGAAATTTACGGGTGGAATATTGATATTGAATAATAAAGGATTACCAGTATCTTTTAAATATACAGAACCTATAAAACCCGGAAAAATACAAAAAATAATATATGGTAAAAACTTAAAATCTTATCTTGCAAATGAGATTATAGGACAAAAAGTATTAGAAAATGTTGAAAATTTAGAAATAATATTTATAAATGATCCTGAAATAAAAGATATGATTGATACTGAAAAAAATATATGTTTTATTAATGAAGTTTTTTCAAATAATGAAACAAAATTAAATCAAAAAGAAGCCTATGTATCGATTTCAGATAATAAATCTTTAAAACTACAATTCATAAAAGAAATAGGTTCCGATTTATTTCAGGAAATTATAAAAATTTCGGAAATTTTTGATATATATGAACCATTTCAAAGATTAAGTGAGGCATTAAATCATATATGTTATTCAGAAGATTAGACATAATAGAAAGAGATTTGGAATATGATATAAAAATAAAAAATATAAATAAAAATAAAATAAAATTTGCGGACATACAAAATAAAAGTCCGCAAATTATTTTTAATAATATAGATATAAAAAATTACTATAATATTAAAAAAATTGATGAAAATATTGATTTAAATTTAAAAAGCATGGAAAATTACAAAAATACTAAACTTTTTGATGATGCAATAAAAGAAGCAAAATTAATAAAAACAAATTTAATTTTAAATTTTGAAATGAAAAAAATAAAATTAAAAGAAAAACTAAATATAAAAAAAATGGAAACCATAAAAAAACATTCTAAAACCATAAATATGAATATAAACGTTAAAATAAAAACTGGAAAAATAAATAATCAAATAATAAAAAATCCTTTAAAAAATATAGAAAATAAATTTAATAAAGAAATAATAAAAAAAACATTATTAGAATTAATAAAAGAAGAAAATTTAAATCCAAAAAATTTAAAATTTATAGGATTTTATATAGATGTGCCCGTAGGAACAAATATAAAATACTATTGGATAAAAAATCAATTAGCTGTTTTAATAGATTCTAAAGTTAAATATTATTCAGAAGCAATTGGATTTTACGACTCTAAAAATAATGAAAAATATTTAAAATTAATCGGAGGATGAACCGATGAGTTTAAAAAAATTTATAGAAGAAAACAAAGAAGACAAAATAAAAATATATGTATTACCTGAATACTTTAATATAAATATAGATATAAAGAATACTTATTATTATCCTGACTTTGATATATTTCCATTTGAAAATATAGATGTTTCCTCAAATATAAAAAATCAAAGAATAAATGTATTAAATAAAATCAAAAAAAATCAGAATATAAATATTATAACTACATTTCATTCTTTAACGAGATATACAATACCTCCAGAAGACTTTAAAAATATAAAATATAAAATAAATGAAAATTATGATGAAAATTTATTTGAAATGGGATATCAAAATGTTTCAGAAGTACGAAATAACTCTGAATATTCCAAAAGAGGATTCATAAGAGATTTATATATACCAGGAGAGGTTTTACCAAATAGAATAGAATTATTTGATAAAGAAATAGATAGAATAACTTATTTTGATTATAATAATCAGAAATCTATAAAAAATATTGAGAGTATAGAAATAATCCCTGGATCTGAAATATTAAAATTTAAAGAAAATATAAATAAAATGAAAGAAAGAATAAGAGATACCATTGATATAAATCAATTAAATACTTTTCCGGCACTGTTTTATAAAAATAAAAAAACATTGTTTAGTTATATAAAAAATGATTATGAAATAATTTTTATAAATAAAGATGAAATAATAAAAACATTTTCAGAAAAAGAAAAAGAAAATTTTGAGATGTGTGATGATGAAAATAAAAAACTTATATACAAAGAATTTTCTGGATTACCTTTAGAAATAATAAATACTATAAAATATAAAGAATATACCTTAAACTTAAAAAATAATACTTATAAATTAAAAAAAGAAAATAATACTTTAGAATCATTGCCATTGATAGATTGGGAAGATCTAAAAGAAGATGATTTAGTTGTGCATGAAGATTATGGAATAGCTTTATATAAAGGCATAAGAAAAATGAAAAATGCTTTAGGCGAAAGAGAATATATAACATTAGAATATGCTTCTAAATCAAGAGTTTTTGTGCCAGTAGAAAGATTAGATAAACTTTCAAAGTACCTTGGAGATAAAGATACTATAAATATATCTAATTTAAATGGAAAGAAATGGAAAAATACCAAAAAAAAGGTAGAAGAAAAAATAAAGCAAAAAGTAAAACAATTAATAAAAATATATGCTTTAAGAGAAAATCAAAAAGGAATAATAATAAAAGGTGATGAAGAACTTGAAGATCAGTTAAAAAAGACATTTCCATATATAGAAACATTAGATCAAATTAAATGTATTGAAGAAATAAATTCAGATTTAGAAAATTTAAAACCTATGGATAGATTATTGGTAGGAGATGCTGGATTTGGCAAAACTGAAGTCGCTATAAGAGCAGCTTTCAAAACAATAATTTCGAATTATCAAGTGTTATTTTTAGCTCCTACTACAATATTATCTTCTCAACATTATGAAACTTTAAAAGAAAGGTATGAACCTTTTGGAATAAATATAGAGCTTTTAAATAGAAATACAACACCTAAAAATAGAGAAAAAATAATAAATAATTTAAAAAATGGAATTATAGATATATTAATAGGAACACATTCTCTTTTAAGTGAAAAAATAAATCCGAAAAAGTTAGGACTTGTAATAATAGATGAAGAACAAAGGTTTGGAGTATTACAAAAAGAAAAATTTAAAAATCTTTCAAAAGGTGTAAATTTTTTAATGATGAGTGCAACTCCAATTCCAAGAACATTATATATGTCAATAAGTGGATTAAGAGAAATATCAACTATATCAACTCCACCCATTGGAAGAATACCTATACAATCATTTATAGGTAAATACTCTGAAAGAATTGTTAGAACTGCTGCTCTTAGAGAAAAAGGAAGAGGTGGTCAAATACTTTATGTGCACAATAGAATAAATACTATAGAAAAAGTATATAAAAAATTAAAAGATGTAATTCCAGAATTAAAAATAGAATATATACATGGAAGAATGAATAAAAGTGAAATAAACAAAAAAATAAAACAATATTATGAAGGTGAAATAGATTTATTGATATCAACATCAATAGTTGAAAATGGAATAGATATTCCTAATGTTAACACTTTAATAATAGACGATTCTCAAAGATATGGAATTTCTCAATTATATCAAATAAAAGGTAGAGTTGGTAGATCTAATAAAAGAGCATTCGCATATTTTTTATACAAAGATGAAAAATTAAAAGAAGAAAGTCAAAAAAGACTTGAAGCCATTAAAAAATTTAATGAACCTGGTTCAGGATTAAAATTAGCGCTTAGAGACTTAGAAATAAGAGGCTATGGAGATTTATTAGGGTTAGATCAAAAAGGTCATATTAATTCAGTAGGGCTACATTTATATAAAAATATACTTGAAAAAGTTACGAATGAATTATTAAATGAAAAAGAAAAAGAAATTATAAAAAATATTGAATATACAGAAATTATAGGAATAAGGGGAAATTTATTGATACCAGAAAAATATATATCAAATTCTATAGATAGAATGAGAATATATAGGAGAATTTCTGTTAGTAAGAATATTGATGAAGTTGAAGAATTAAAAAACGAAATAAATGATAGATATGGTAAAATCCCAATAGAAGTAAAAGAACTATTTGAATATGCTAAGATAAGAGTAAAAGCAAGTAATCAAAATATAAAAGAAATTGAAATAGATGAAAAATATATAAGATTTAAGTTTTCAGAAGAAATTACTCCAAATTTAAATATATATAAAAAATATTCAAAAAAAGTTATATATGAAAATAATGTAAATGAATTAATAAGTTATGGAATAAAAGATCCTATAAAATATTTATATAAAATATTAGAAATTGGAGAGTGAAAGATATGATATATGATAATATAGCAGCAATATCTTCTCCAAGAGGAATTGGAGCTATATCTGTTATAAGAATAAGTGGTTATAATTTATTAGAAATATTAAAAAAATTGACAAAAAAAGAAAAGATAAAACCAAAATATATGTATTATGGATGGATATATGAAGAACAAGAAAAAATAGATGAAATAACTTTTGTATATCATGAAAATCCCAATTCATATACTGGAGAAGATATGATAGAAATATTTGGACATGGTGGAGATTTAATAACTAAAAGTGTATTTAGAAGAATTCTAAAAGAAAATATAAGAGAAGCATTACCAGGAGAATTTTCTAAAAGAGCAGTATTGAATAAAAAAATGAATCTTATAAAGGCTCAAGCTATAAATGATATAATAAACTCTAAAACAGAATACTCTTTAAATGCTTCACAAAAAATGTTTACAGGTGGTATATCAAAAAAAATAATTGAAATAAAAGAAGATATATTAAATATTTCAGCAAGACTTGAAGTAGAAATGGATTATCCAGAAGATATAGAGGAAGACACATTTGAAATAAGAAAAGAAATAGAAAATATAAAAAGTAAAATAGAAAATATATTAAAAAACTCTGAAAATGGGATAATTGCATTTAATGGAATAAAAACAACTATAGTTGGGAAACCTAATTCTGGTAAAAGTACTCTATTAAATGCACTTTTAAGAAAAGAAAGAGCTATAGTTACAGATGTGCCTGGAACAACGAGAGATACTATAGAAGAAATGTTAAATATAAAAGGAATATTAATAAAATTGATAGATACAGCTGGAATAAGAAATACAGAAGATCAAATAGAAAAAATTGGTATAGAAAGATCAAAAAAAGCAATTGAAGAATCAGATTTAGTAATATTTATAATAGATGGAAATAAAAAATTTGATTCAGAAGATACAGATATATTGCAATTTTTAAATGAAAAGAAAAAAGAAAAAATTATAGCATTAAACAAAATAGATAAAGAATATAAAGATATTAAAATAGAAAAAGAAAAAATTATAAAAATATCAGCAAAAAACAAACAAATAGAAGATCTTGAAAAAGAAATATATGAAAGATATTCTGAAAAATTATATATAAAAGAACCAACCTTGACGAATGAATCTCATAAAAATATACTTGAAAAAGTTTTAAAAGATGTAAAATCAGCTTTAGAAGCTTCAAAAAATAATTTAACTAATGACTTTATAATGTATGATTTAAGAAATTCATTAGAAAACATATATAAATTAACTGGTGAGAATTATACGGATGAACTTTTAGAAAAAATGTTTTCAAATTTTTGTGTTGGAAAATAAGGAGGACATAATGAAAAATTATTTAATAAGTATAATATTTTCTTTAATCATATACTTACAATTTTTAATACGTGGATGGCCTTTTATAGGCATAAGTATTTTATCTATGATAATATTTTATAATTTAAATAAGAAAAAAGGTTCCATATATTTTACTTTGTTTTCTGCTCTTATACTTATAAATCAAGTGATAATGTATATATTAAAAACTTCGAGTTTATTAGAATTTATTTTTATAATAATATCGGCTTTAATATTTTTTGTTGCTGCATCAGATGAAAAGAAAGTAGATATTTTAAAAAAATATTTAAAAGAAAATTCTGAAGATCCAAAAAAATTTAAATATGATTTATGTTTTTTTGGAATGGGAGAAATAGACAATCTTGAAAATATGAAAAATCTTTCTCAAGCTGTATTGGCTTATAATAAAGACAAAATTGCTTATAATGTTAAATTAATAACTGGAGAATATAGTAGAATCATATCAAAAAAAGAAATAGAAGATTATGGTTTAATAAGGGTAAAAAAATCTCAAGAACCCTATTATCCAAAACTTTGGGAAATGGTATGGCCTTCTCCAAGACTTAGAACATTACATAAACCTTATTTAGAGACATTTATATTAGCTATACAATTAAAAGACGAAAGAATAACTTTTTATGAAGAGCCAAAAATATTATATAAAATAACGAAGGAATTGGATGATAAAAATTGAATTTAGAAGATTATATAAAAATTTATAAAAAATCTATAGAACTCGAAAGAAAAGCCGAAATAGAAAGAACACTAGAAGAAATAAAACAATTAAGCCCAGAAAAAAGAGAATTAATTGGTAAGACTATTTTAAATTTAGATGGGAAAATAGATGGTTATGAAGTAGGTGGATTTACATTAATAAAATATGGTAGAAAAAAAGAAATAAAAACAAATATTTCTGTAGGTGATGAAATAATTGTGAGTACAAATAACCCATTGAAAAAAAATCATCAAGGAACTGTTGTAGAAATAGGGAAAAAATATATAACAATAGCATTTGGAACAAACGTACCAGATTGGATTTTTAGAAAAGTTAGAATAGATTTATATTTTAATGATGTGATATATAAGAGAATGAATAAGGCTCTTGAAAAATTAAAAAAACTTTCTGATAAAAAAATTACAAAAATGTTAAACGAAAAAATTGAACAAAAAATAAACATAAATCAAATAGATTTTTTTGATAAACAATTGAATGAATATCAAAAATTATGTGTGGAAAAAGCTTTATCTCATGAAACCTTATATATATTACATGGACCACCTGGTACTGGTAAAACAAGAACTATTATAGAAATAATAAAACAAGAAGCAAAAAAAGGTAAAAAAGTATTAGCAACAGCTGAATCAAATATTGCTGCTGATAATATAGCTGAAAGATTGAATGATCAATTTAAAATAACAAGATTAGGACATCCAGCCAGAACCAGTAAAAAAATTAAAGAAAAAACAATATATAATCAATTAGAAATGTCGGAAACTTATAAAAATGCAAAAAAAATGAGAGAAGAAATGGAATATTATATACAAATAAGAAATAAATATAAAAAACCAACTCCTTCTTTAAGAAGAGGAATGCATGATGAGGATATAATAAAACATGCAAAAAATAATAAAAATTTTAGGGGAATATCTTCTAAAGTTTTAAAATCTATGTCAAATTGGATAAAAGAAAATGAGTTAATTGAAGATTTATATAAAAATATTAAATATATGGAAGAATTTGCTATGAAAAATATTATAGAAGAAGCAGATATAATTGTAACAACAAATTCTGGAGCTGGAAGTGAATATCTTGAAAAAATAAAATTTGATGTTAATGTAATAGATGAAGCTTCTCAAGCAAAAGAACCTTCATGTTTAATACCTCTTATAAAATCAGAAAAAGTAATACTTACTGGTGATCATAAACAACTTCCACCTACAATAATATCAAAAGAGGCAAAAGATATACTTGAAAAGACACTTTTTGAAAGACTTATAAAAAAGTATCCAGATTATTCATCTATATTAAGAATACAGTATAGAATGAATAAAAAAATAATAGAATTTTCAAATGAAAATTTTTATAATGGAAAATTAAAAACTTCTGAACTTATAAAAAATATAAAGGTGAAAAATAATTCTAACAATATAATATCGATGCCTGAAAATGTTTTAATTTTTATAAATTCAGAAAATGAAGAAACAGAAAAACAAAAATTTGGATCTAATTCAAAATATAATATTTATGAAATAAATATTATAAATGAAATAATAAATGAATTATTAAAATATCATGATGAAAAAGAAATAGGAATAATAACTCCTTATTATGATCAAGTTGATATTTTAAGTGAAAAATATGAAAATTCAAATTTAGAAATAAATACGGTAGATGGTTTTCAAGGTAGAGAAAAAAATATAATAATAATATCTATGGTTAGAAGTAATAAAGATAATCAAATAGGATTTTTAAAAGATCATAGAAGATTAAATGTATCATTAACAAGATCGAGAAAGAAATTAATAATAATCGGAGATACAAGTACATTAAAAAATGATGAAATATATAATAATTTAATAAATCATATAAAAAATAAAGGTGTATACATAGATAGCTGGAGGGATTACCTTGAAATCATTTAAAATAAGTTTTTTTGAATTAAAAAAAATATTTAGAAACCCAGGTTTATTTCTTTTGATGATAATTTTACCTGTTATAATAGCCTATTTAGGAACATCATTTTATCCAGAAAATTTATTAGGCAATTATAAAATAGGGGTTTATAATGAAGACAATTCATTTCTTGGAAGATTTGGATTTGTTTTTTTAAGACAATTTTTAAAATGGGATAATGCAGTAGAATTAAAAAGTCAAGAAGAACTTCAAGACTATTTAAAATCAAAAGATTTTGATTCTGTATTAATAATTCCAAAAGGATTTTTACAAAATTTAAAGGATTATGAAGAAACTAAATTATTTTTAATACCAAATCCAGATAGAATACAAGAATCAATGACAGTATATACACTTTTAAAAACTCTTTTTAAAGAATTATCGGGTATACCTGATATAAAAAATGGTTCTACAACTGAATTTTTATTAAAAGGTGGAATTGGAGTAGATGAAAATAGAAAAGCTCCTAATTTAGAATTAATGGTTCCGGATTTGAATACTGGGAATATAAAAACAACAAATCAAAATAATCTTGGATTTAAAGATATATTTACACCAAGTATAGCTGTAATAATGATAATATTATTTTCTATGATTGGAGTAGGAAATTCTATAGCTCACACTAAAGAAAGTGGTCTATTAGATATATATAGAGCTAATGGATTAGAAATAAAACAATTTATTTCTTTTAAATTTATAGCCTATTTTTTTATAGGTTTAATATCAAGTCTAATGACTTGGTATTTATATAGATTGTTTGGTACAAAATCTATTGGAAATGAATTAGAAGTAATTATAATAATAATATTAAGTGTTTTATCTTTTACAACTATGGGGATATTTATATCATCATTTACTAAAACTACAAAATCAGCATCATTCATGCTTACAGCTATAACGGGTACTATGATATTATTTGGAGATATCATAATTCCAATACCTTCAGATTCAAAAATAAAATTCATATCTTATATATTTCCGGTTAAATATGCCGTTGAATCGTGGAGAAAAATTTCGATATTAGGATATCATTTAAATCAAATACCTTGGAATTTACTAATTCTAATTTCATTTATAATAATATTTTCAGTTGGAAGTATTATATTGACAACTATAAATCAAAAAAAGTAAGAGGTGTGAAATGTGTCATATTATTCGATAATAAATGAAAAAGAAACAAAATTAAATATAAAAAGATCTGAATTTATAACTAATATAAAAAAAGTAAAAAATGAAGAAGCGGCAAAAAATTATATAAAAAAAATTTCTGAAAAATATAAAAATGCGACTCATAATTGTTGGGCATATTATGTTATAGAAGAAATAGAAAAGTATAATTATTCAGATAATGGAGAACCTTCTGGTACTGCTGGAAAACCAATATTTGGTCAAATAGAAAAATATAATCTAAAAAATGTTGCAATAGTTGTTACTAGATATTATGGTGGAATAAAATTAGGAGTAAGAGGATTAATAGATGCTTATTCAAATTCTGCGGAAAATTCAATAAAAAATTGTGATATAGTTGAAATGAATAATTCTATTAAGCTAATTTGTGAAACTGACTATTCAAAATTTAATGAAATAGAAAAACTCTTAAAAAGAGAAAAAGGATGGAAAATAACAGAAAAAAATTTTACAGATAAAGTAGAATTTCAAATAAATATAATAGAAAATAAATCAGAAGAAATAATTAATATATTAAAAGAAAAAACAAATAAAATTCATGAAAATGGATTTGTTGAAATAGCTTTAAAAATGGGGGATAAAAATGAATGAGAGTTTGTATAGAAAATATAGGCCTATGACTTTTGAAGATATTGCAGGTCAAAATCATATAAAAAAATATTTTAAAAATGCATCTAAGAAAAATAATATATCTCATGCATATATATTTAATGGACCGAGAGGTACTGGAAAAACAACTATAGCAAGAATAATATCTAAACTAATGAATTGTAAAAATCCAATAAATAATAATCCTTGTAATACTTGTGAAAATTGTAAATCTATAAATCAAAATGCTTTTATGGATGTTATGGAATTAGATGCTGCATCAAATAGAGGAATTGATGAAATAAGACAGATAAGAGATTCTGCAAATTATAGACCTGTAGCTGGCAAATATAAAATATATATAATAGATGAATTTCATATGTTAACGAGAGAAGCATTTAATGCACTTTTAAAAACTTTAGAAGAACCACCAAAACATGTTATATTTATACTTGCGACTACTAATATGGAAAAAGTCCCTGAAACAATAATATCCAGATCACAAGTCATAAATTTTAAAAATATTTCAAATATAGATATAGAAGAAAGATTAAAATATATATGTAAAATGGAAAATATAGAAACAGAAGATTCAGTTTTACAAATAATTGCAAAAAAAGCTAAAGGTGGAATGAGAGATGCTATATCTCTTTTAGAACAAGTTATAAAGTTTTCATCAGATAATATATTAAAAAAAGAAGAATTATATGATGTACTTGGAATATATGATGAAAAATATATAGAGACTTATATTTATGATTTAATAAATGGGAATACAGAAAAAATATTAAAATATAATAAAGAAATATATGATATGGGAAAAGAACCTGAAATTCTTATAGAAGAAGGAATAGAAAGTTTATTTGATAAAATAAAAAAAGAAGGATTTCAAAATAAATACATATTTACATTAAATGAATTGAATGAAATATTAAAAGAACTAAAAAATAATGAAGATAAAAAAATGGTATTTAATATCAAAACAACGATACTATCTTATATAAATTCAAAAGATACACAAGATAAAAAAATTTTAGAAAATCTTGAGAAAGATTTTTATGGTCAATCGGAAACAGACGAAGAAGACATAATAAAAAATATTATGGATTTTTATACGGAAAACAATAAGAAAACTAATTTGGCTTTATATTATAGTATAAAAAATTCTGAAAAAATAATACAAAATAATAAAATAATATTTAAATTTAATGAGACACAAAATTTAGAATATCAATTTATAAAAAAATATTTACAAGATTTAAAAATAAATATTAGTTCTATAACAAAAAATAATTTAGAAATTGATATACAATATTTAAATAAAATAGAAAAAAGTGAAGAAGATATAAAAAATTCATTATTTTAAGTAGGGAAAATAAATGTTATATATAGTTACAGCTTTAAAATTTGAAGCTTTACCGATAATAAAAAAATATAATTTAAAAAAAACAGAAGATAAAATGAAAATATATAAAAATGAAAATATAACTCTAATAATATCTGGAATTGGTAAAATCAACTCTGCTATTTCAGTAGCTTATTTAAAGAACAATAAAAATGACAAAATATTAAATATTGGAATTGCGGCTACTTCAAATTCAAAAATATATAAAAAAGATGAAATATATTTAATAAATGAAATATACGATGAAGAAATTCAAAAAAATTATTATCCAGAAATATTTTATGAAATAAATGAATTAGAAGGAAAAATAGTTACAAAATCTAGAATTCAGAAAGAAAAAATAAAATATCCTATTATGATAGATATGGAAAGTTCAGGATTTTATCAATCGGCGAAAAAGTTTTATAAAAGTGAAAATATTTTTATTATAAAATATATATCTGACATACTTGAAGAAACAATTGATTATGAAGTAATCAAAAAAAATTATATAAATAATTTTGAAAAAATAATAAAAATTATAGAAATTCTTATAAAAAATGATGAAAAAATAGAAGATATAGAGAATATAAAAGATAAAATAAAACAAATAGTAGAAAAAACATCATTTACAAAATATCAAAAATTAGAATTAAAAAATCTTTTAACATATCATTATTTAAAATATAAAAATATACCACAATTGAAATCTTCAGAAATATCTGAAAAAAGAGAAAGGAATAAACTTTTTTATGAAATCAAAAAAGAAATTATATAAAAATACATTTTCACATATATATATTGAAGAAAAGGCTTTTAATTATAAATCAACAAATGAAATATTAAAAAAATTCAAACAATCTAAAATAATAAGAATAAATAATTATAAAGAAATATTTTCTTTAAAAAATCAAAGTTTTAACAAACAAAAACTATCTCAAAATTTAATTTTAGCAGTTAAAAATGAAAATTTAATATATAAAGGCTCTGATTATTGTCAAAATTTTGATAATGAAAATTTTTATTATACGAATTCAATATATAATTGCTTATTTGATTGTAAATACTGTTATCTTCAAGGAATGTATGATTCAGCAAATATAGTTATGTTTGTTAATTTAGAAGATTATTTTAAAAAATTAGATGAAATAACAAAAGATAAAAAAATATATTTATCAATTTCTTATGATACAGATTTAATGAGTTTTGAAAACATTTATCCATTTGTAGATAAATGGATAAAATATGTACAAGATAATGATAAAATCAAAATAGAAATAAGAACTAAAAGCATAAATATAAAAAATTTAATAAATATAATTCCAAATAATAGAATAATAATAGGCTGGACACTTTCACCAGAAGAAATTATAAAAAAATATGAAAAAAAGACTCCTAATTTACAAAATAGATTAAATGCTATAAAAACACTTCAAACAAAAGGATATGATATAAGAATATCAATAGATCCTATTTTAAAAGTCGATAATTTCGAAGAAATATATAAAAATTTTATAAAACAAGTTTCTGAAAATTTAGACTTGAATAAAATATCTGATATAAGTTTAGGAGTATTTAGAATGCCAAAAGATTTTTTAAAAAAAATCAGAAAATTTTCAGATTCAGATATAATATATTATCCGTATATAAATGAAAAAAATGAAAAAACATATGATAAAAAAGATAAAGAAGAAATGATAAAAAAAATACAACATTATTTATTTTTATGTAATTTTAAAAATAAAATTTATATTAGGTAGGTGGCTTATGAAAAAAAAGATATTATCAATATTATTAATATTATTATCATTGATATCATTTTCTTATGTTTATACTTCTGGAAATAATGTTATTTCCAAAGGAGATTCTATAAGTATTTATGGATATGATGAAAAAAATGTAATGATGAATGTATATCAAATAACAAATCCTGAAGAATTTTATGTGGAAAATAAATCATTAATTGAATTGAAAAAAGAATTTAAATATTCAAGATATATAAAATTAGATCAAAGTGGAAATATAGAAGATAAAGAAAAATTTAATGATTATGGATTATTTGTAATTGAATTTAAAAATTCAAATAATAAAACAATATCCAATTCAATAATACAAGTATCGGATATAAATTTTTTATACACATATGTAAAAAATAATCTTATAATATATAATTATAATCAAAAAACTTCAAGCAAAGAAATTACAGATATAATACTTATCGATAAAAATGGGATTAGCAGAGAATATAAAAATAATGAAAAATTAAATATAAATTATAAAAATTTAAAAAAAATTATCATAAAAAAAGGAAATCAATACTCTTATAATAATGTTTATACTTATGAAGAAAAAATAATAAATGATCCTTTTATTTTAATTTTAGATAAAAATTTATATAAACCAGATAATTATATTAATTTTAATATATATTCATTTCAATCGATTGATGGAAGTTATCATTTAAATAATAATTCTGAATTTAATATAAAAATAATAGATCCGGCGAATAATAAAATTTATGATAAAGATTTAAATATAGATGATTATAATGGAATAAATGACACATATTATATATCAGAATCTGCACCAATAGGATATTATACCATTGAAATAACAGATAAAAAATCTAAATTAAAACAATATAAAGGCTTTTATGTACAAGAATATATAAAACCAGAATTTGAAATAAATTTAGAAAGTGAAAAGAATGAGTATTACTCTGGTGATATGATAAATTATTTAGTTAGAATGAAATATTATAATGGAACACCTGTAAAAAATACTCAAATTGCTTATTATATATATGCTACAAATAAATATAATTATTCTGAAAGACTTGTATATAATGGAGTAAATTATACAAATGAAAAAGGAATATTAAAAATCCCAGTTAAAATTAAAGACGATGAACAAGATTCATATTACAGAATACAAATAATAACTATGGATCAAAATCAAAGACAAATGGAAAAAGAATATGAAGTGACAGTATTTAATGGTATATATAGATTAGAATTTAAAAGTAATAATAGAACATTTATACCAAATACAGAATATCAAATAAATGGTATATTAAAAGATAAAAATAATAATCTTATAGACGAAAAAATTAAAATAAAAATTATAAAAGATAAAAAAATTCTTGAAGAAAAAGAAATAAATACATCAGAAGGACTATTTTCATATAATTTAATTTTTAATGATGAAGGATATTATCAATTGCAATATAAAATAAATAATGAAATAAAAAAATATGATTATTATATTTACGATTCAAAATATAATTCACCATTTGAAATAATTAACAAATCATATAAAAATAATATTTTAAGTTTTGATATCAATATAAAAGATGGTGCTGAAGGATTAATAAGTATAGCTGGTCAAAAATTGATAAAATTAGAAGAAATAAACATAAAAAATAATAAATTAAAAGTGAAAATAGATGAAAATATTATAGATAAAAATATATATATTAATGGATATATTTTTTATAATGGAAAAATATATAGAATGAATGATACGATACAAATAAAAAATTTTGATGACTATAAATTAAAATCAAGTATAAAATTAGAAAAATCAGAATATAAACCAAAAGAAAATATAAAAATATATATTAATAGTGAAACGGAAAGTTATTTAACTTTAAATACAATTGATAAAGCTTTATTAGATATATATAAAAATGATACAAATATATTTGATCAAATATATAAAAGTGTATATTCAACACCGTATAATATAAGTTCAAGAACAGAATATATATATATTCCTTATTATTCCGAATTAAAACTTGAACAAACACATAAATTTGCTTCTTATAAGGGTAGCTCAGAAATGAAAAATAATACAAGAGAATATTTCCCAGATACTGCATTATGGATACCATCTATAAAATTAAATAGTGGAGAAAATATAATTGAATTTAAAAATCCTGATAATTTGACTCAGTGGATAATAAACGCTTATTTATTCTCAGAAAATAAATTTAATAAATTAGAAACTACTTATAAAACTAATCTTGATTTTTATATAAGACCTTTATTACCTAAATATTTTATAAATGATGATAATATAAAAATTAATATTATTGTATATAATAATACTAAAGAAGAAAAAAATATAAAATATGAAAATTTATTTGATGAAAAATATTTTATAATAGATAAAAAAGATGGTGAAATAAATATACAGCCAAATTCTCAATTAGATGTAGAATTAAACGTTAAAGCTATAAAGATTGGAAAATCAAACATAGTATTTAAATATATGTATAATGATAAAGATGGAGATATAGTAAAATTACCTGTAGAAATATTAAATACAGAGTTAAAAAATGATGTAATAGATATAGTAGACACTAAAAATGGATATAATGTTAAAAATGGCGAAAGTTATAGAAAATTAAATATTAATAATACTATAGAAGATCTAATAAAATATGTTGAAAATTATGAATATACATGTTCAGAACAAACTATATCGACAACATATCCTTTAATAATTGCTTCGAATAAAGGAATAAAAATCAATGAATTAGATAATAAAGTTACAAAAGCAATTCAACGCCTTTATAAATATCAAAGAGATGATGGCGGTTGGGGATGGTGGGGGACATCTCAAAATTCCTATCCAAATCTTTCTGCATATGTATTAGAAGGTTTAAAAGTTATGAAAGAAAATAATTATTATATATCTGACACTATGATAAATGATGGATTAAATTATTTAAAAAATAATATAGAAAATGGATATATATCTTATGTTTTAAAATTGTATGGAATAGATAATAACTATAATCCTAAAAATACATTTGATAAATTATATCTTTCATTATATGATGGTAGTTATATAGAAGATATATTAAATGAAATCAAAGAAACTGAAGAACTTGCTTATATAAAAATAGAAGATAAAGATTTTTATTATTCAGATATAGATTATAATGCAATTTTATATAAAACTTTAAATAAAAATGGAATAGAAAAATATAATACAAAACTTTTAAAATATTTATTAATGAATAGATATGGTAAAGTATGGTTTTCTACAAAAGAAAATGCAAAATTATTAGAAATTCTAATCGACGTATATGATTTTAATAATGAATATGAAGAATTCAAAAAAGCAAATACAGAAACATATTTAAAAGACGGTATTTATGAAATAAAAAAAGAAATAAAAATAAATAAAAATACTTCTAATAAAGGAATTATTTTAAACAAACAAATATATAAAAGAAATGAAATTTTTACAGAATATGATAATAAAAAAAATATTATAGATGCATTTTATAATATAAATGATAATTATAAACCTTTTATAATTAAATATAATAATTATAAAAATAAAATAGAAAAAGGAGATTATACTTATTGGGAACCATCAAATTTATCAGAAGAAATAAAATATGATAATTATAGTATATATTATGATTATAATAATAATAAATTAAAAATAAAAAATTTAGAATTTAAAAATCCAATTAAATTTATGATTAAAAATAAACTTTTAATAATTCAAACATATGAAAAAATATATGAAGTAAATTTGGATTTCGATTCATTAAAAAGTTATAAAAAAGATATATTAGATTTTACAATAAATAATAAAAAACCAGTTTATCTATTAAATAAAGAAAAAGATCAATTTATTATTATTGATGAAAAATATTTAAAAATAAATACAGAAGAAGAGGCTATTCATATAGATTCTTTAAATAATAATATTTATATATTCACAAAAAACAAATTATATCAATTAAAAGATTCTAATCTTGTACTGATACAAAATATAAGTGCAGAAAAAATATTGAAAAATGATAAAAATGTTAAATTAGAATTATTTGGAAATATAAAGTTTGAAGGAAATGAAACATATACAGGTGGACGTGGAGAATATTATATCGAATATGATAAAAATGACAAAAAAATAAATTTAAATGATATAATAAAAATTAAAATAAATATTCAAAGTGATATATCAAATTATTTAATTACAGAAGATTATTTGCCGGGAAATATACAAATATTAAAAAATTACCAAGAAAAAAATGATATGGGAAACAGTAAATTTTATTCATATTGGTATATGCCGTGGAATTATTGGTATACAGCTATTGAATACAGAAAAGATAAAATAGCCTTTTTTTCAGATTATTATAATTCTGGAACTTTCAGTTATTATTTAAAATTTACACACCCTGGAAAAATAACAATTCCTGGATCATATTCATATAATATGTATTGGCAAGGTACTTATGGGGCTACTTTGGATTTAGAGTTAAATATATATGAATAAAAAAAAGATTATAACTATAATTATGATTATAATTTTAAACATAAATATTTTTTCTGCTAAAACGTATGTCTTAGGAGAAGATATAAATATTAAATATGATAAATTAAATTTATTTTTAAAAGAATTAAATTATGATTTAGAAAAAATATTGATAGTTGAAGCATATAATTTAGATGAATTTACAAAAATAACTGATAAACCTTATTCATATTATTCAGCTTTTTTTATTCCTGAAAAAAATATAATAATAACTCAACCTTTTAGAATTTTAAAAGAAAAAAACATATATGAAATAACACTGACGCATGAAATAATACATTACTATTTGACTAAATATACTATTTTAAATGAATTTGAGCAAGAAAGTGTAATAAACAAACTATTAAATTTAAATATTAAAAAATATAATAAATTTGATAAATTTACACAAAAAGATATGTTTATTTATATAAAAAATGAAAGAAAATAAAAAATAAAAAATGCATAACCTTTTATAATTAAAGGTTATGCATTTTTTGAAATTATTTATTAAAATATTTATCCATTAAATAACCTAAGTAAACACCTACAAAAACAAATAAATATACAAATAAATTATTAGTTAAAGGAAATATTTTAATCCCACCAGCAAAAGTTAATGAAATAAGTAAACAATACATTAATTCTGGACATTTTTTCAATAAAATTTCTAATATTTTAATTATAAAGATAATACCAATTATAATTCCTAAAGCAACAGGAATAAGAATATTAAAATTAAAATCTCCAATTGCTTCTATAACGGGTTTATAAATACCCATTATCAACAACATAGAAGAACCACTTATACCAGGTAAAACCATTGTTGCTGAACCTATTATACCTCCAAATAATAAATAAAAAAAGTTCATATTATTTGTTGAAGATTTTGGTAGATTAAACAATAAAATAAAAATAAAAGTAAATAAAAGAATAAAAGAAATATTTTTAATATTTTTATAATTAATTTTTTTTAATAAGAAAAAAAGGCCTCCAAAAATCATACCAACAAATAAAGCTAACATATAAAATTGAAATTTATCGAATAAAATAATTATAACTTTCGAAAAACCAAATACGGCCAAAATAAGCCCTATTGCTAAAGGAATCAATATAGAATTCGATTTTTTATCAAATTTAAAAGAAAAATAATTTGATACGGAAGAAATTATTTCATCATATTTACCAGATATAACAGCAATAGTACCACCACTAACACCTGGCACTAAATTAGAAATTCCAATTAAAAACCCTAAAATAAAATTTTTTATCAATTAGATCACCAAACCAAAATAAATAAATGTAAAAATGGATATAGAAAAACAATAATAGGCAAAAAACTTTAATTTGCCATTTAAAACAGTCTTCTTGAGAATATAGAGACCTAAAATACCGCTTAAAAAAGCAACTATAGTTCCTAAGAAATAATAAATATTAAAATTAAAACCTTCCAGTTTCAAAATTCCAGCACCAAAAGTAACTGGTAAACTCATCAAAAAAGAATATTTGACTGCTTCTTTTCTTTTCATACCTAAAAGTAAAGCTGCAAATAAAGTTGAACCGCTTCTTGAAATACCTGGTAAAATTGCTAATGCTTGTACTAATCCTATAATTAAAGCATCTTTATAAGAGATATTCTGCATATCTTTTTTATCTTTATCAAAATTATCAGATAAAAACATCATAATACCAGTTATAAATAAAAAAGTTGCGACTGCAAATATAGAAGAAAAAATATTTTCAAAAAAATCGTCTAATAAAAAAGCTGCAAAAATTGCTGGTATAGTCGATACTATTAATTTTCCTGCTAAATTTAACATATTTTTATTTAAAGTGAAAATACCTTTTATAATATCAAAAACTTCTCTCCAAACAAAAAGTAAAACCGCAAAGAAAGTTGCTAAATGTAAAATTGCAAAATAAGAAACATTTTGACCAAGATTCATAAATTCAGAAAATATTGTTAAATGACCAGAACTTGATACCGGTAAAAACTCAGTCAATCCTTGAACTAAACCTAAAATAATTTCTTTCATAATAACCTCCAATATATTAAATTTATAGTATCTTTCTAAATTCTAAAAACGTTTATTTAAAGTAATTTTAAACGATGTTAAAAGGGATATTTACCTCCATAGGTTATAATTAAATTGT